>PKWS01000327.1:2561-18560 GCA_003132105.1 Desulfosporosinus sp. | reverse complement strand
TATTATTCGGAACTTATATAGCTATAATATTTTCTTGATCCTTAGTGATCGTTCCGTTAGAAACCAAAGTATCCAAAGGACTTACCCTTTTAGATGCTTGCAGTGCTTGTGGACTGATCTGAGCACTGTCCAGTGATGGGGCAGTAGAACTAATGGTGTTGTTGGCAGCACTATTTTTCTTGTCGGCAATTTGCTGGCTGATTTTAGCCTGTAACTGTGCCAACAAAATATCGGCTAGGCTTTGAGTAGTGTCAGTACTAGTACCACTTATGGGTGAGATACTCATAAAAATTCCCCCTTCTTGTGAACAAACCTTACCATTCTTTTCATTTAATATCGTATGCCAATCTTAGAATTATCTTTGAATTAAGGTATTTTCAATGAATTATGTTGTTGAATATTCCAGATGTTTCAAGATCGTCCTCTTCGGTGAATTGATCTTGGGAGACACGGGGTGATGGGACTACTTTGACCACCTTCCTCGAATAGAAGCAAGGCATAATGACCTAGTAATTTAAAATTGCCTATTGTGTTTTTATAATAATGTTTGTTGTTTCATAATAAAGTTTGTATTTTTGCGAAACCCTTGGAATAGGCGGGTTTCGGTCTAGATATTCAACAAACTTTATTATCAAAATCGCAGTTATTTAATACAAACTTTATTATCAAACTACACCTATACTTACTTAAATTATCGGATATCATTCTACTATTCAATAGGGTTGGAATGTAAAATTACGCTAATAAGTTATTCATATCCTTAAGACGCAATAAGCTAAACGGCTGCTTTTCTTAACTTTACTATAATTCTTTTTGATCTATAGTTATATCAAGACCTCTATTTTTTCCTGCGATTCGCGCCATTCCTTAACACAATTAACATTGTTTGTTTAGGCCATGCCCATGTAAACAAGTAATACTCTTTTAAACTACCGAAAAATAGGTTATACTGTAATTACAGGACAACTGTAATTAGGGGGGTAATTAAATGGCTATTGTTCAGCAAATACAAAAGCGTATGCTTATTAGCTTGGCTCAGATTGCCAAAGACGTAAACCTACATGAAGGTGATCATATTGTAATTGAGGAAATGGACGGAGGGATTTTCTTAAGGCCGGTTGATTGGGTTGATAAAAGTCAGAAATACTTTTGGACGGAAGAATGGCAAGCGAAAATACGGCAAAGTCAACAAGACTTAGAAAAAGGAGACTATCATACATTTGAAAACATGGAGGATGCTATAAAGGATCTGGAGGAGCTTACTAATGCCGATTGTAATAAAAACAAAAAGCTTTAATGAGAATTTTATACAACACACTCCAGAAGAACGAAAACAAATTATAAAAGCACTCCGATTTCTCGCCGAAAACCCAAGACACCCTTCCTTGCAAACACATAAGGTCGAAGGAACCGTATTTATGGAAGCTTACGCAAACATGGATATTCGGATTATCTTTGAAAGAACGAGCGACACCATAGTTTTGCGCTCTGTCGGACACCATGATGTTTTAAAAAACTTATAGTTAAATAAACAGTTATAAAGAGAATTTAGTACCTTTATAACTATTGAAATTCACGTTTTCTGAGATGGCTAAAAAGTATACCTTTGTAAACATCTTGTGGGTTGTTCTAGGTCATACATCTTGTGGGTGCCAAATTATGTCCGATAATGGCATGCCCCTTCCCCAGAATCCCAGGATTAATTCTAGAGGTCAGTGGGTATGGTATAATAATATTACTGCTACAAACAAACTCTCTCTTCCATTTCTCAATTATAAAAAGAGCTAGGACGGTTATTCTATCCTGGCTCTTTGTTTGCTTTTCCTTGGGGGAGTGGTACTAAATAGCCCAATAGCTTGATTTTGCAGCATAAAGTTATCGGGCTATTATTTGTGTGGCTTGTTCTTCGTATTATTGTAGACTAGGAGCCTCTATAATCTTTAACGATATGAGCCTAGTTTAATTCCATCTAACTCAAAGGAACCCATGGCTATAGGCCATAATATCATGCATTAGGGCACATTTTACTAATTGGGAACCGCAGGTGGAGGGTTGACCCTAGGTATTTTTTTGACTACGGTGTTTTAAAATCCGTTGTCTTTAAAATACAACTCCGTTTGTCAGAATTGTTTCCCGTTGTTTGAGGGTACGCCCCGACACAATACACTTTGGGCGGTAAGAAACGACTGTTTTCTTGGGGTTACACGCCGATATCAATGTTCTATTTTTTGCCACTTTTGTACATGCAACTATTATGGTTCCCACAGCTCGAGGTGCCAGGTTGACATTCTTCCAAACTTTCGGGGATTCCGCTCACTTGACTATTTCTTAGTTCATTGATCAGAGTGACGACCTTGGAAACTTCTGACCCCTCTCCTACTACAACTAGGGTCGTTGAACCTTCTGCTCCATCTATTCCCCCTTTGGCAATCACAGTACAAGCTACTTCCGCAAGTGCTTTCAAGGCATCCGTTTCTGTAAAAACTTGACCAATAAGAGGAACCATTCCGACAGCCATACCTTGGGATTGCGTCATGGCATTACGTCCAGCGGCCCTTATGGAAGCCGAGATTCGCCCAGGTATTAACTTCTCGAGCCCTGCTGTAATGAGGACTTTTGCCCCATAACCCATCATCCCTCCCAAGGCTTCACCGGGTAACCCCCCTAAGGGGGCGCCAATACACATGGCTGCGTTACCATCTAGGTCTATGGCATTCGCTCCAATCACTACCACATCCCCAGGCTTGAGGGTTTCTATTACTTCTTTTAAATTATGATCTACGATTTCACTCTTCCCAGCCATTAAGAGCAGACAATGACCTTGAAGAGTTTTGTTAATGGTACCTCGAGTGCCCCGAGGTGATATCCGACCAGATATTTTTAGTGGCCGTCCAGCTAATTCTTCGGCAACAGCCGAAACTGTTGTTCCACCTTTAAGCAGAATTTTCCCCTTCTCGAGTGCTTTCCGAACTTCCGGTAAAGAAGCAATCGCACGGGCAATTACCCTTTTTCCTTCCGAAACTGTTAAGGTTACTTGGATCCTAATTTCCATACTGGTCCCCTCCGTTTGAATAACCTTAGGTCATGATCCTTCGTCATAAAAGTTCCTACTGATTATAAAACGGTTGGCCGACAAAGCCTCCTTGATTACGAGGAGGACTTACCAGTTGCAACCGTTTTATAACAGAAAACTTTTAATCTTAATCTTTATAAAAACAAAATTTTAGATAAGGATTTTACCATCTCTCACTACTAGGACATCGTCAATAAATAGGTCAGGTTTTAATATAACCCCATCAAGATGGCAATCCGCCTTGACGGTACCGCCAAAAGAAGTATTGGTGCCAAAAGCTATATGAACAGTCCCATAGACCTTCTCATCCTCCAAGATGATCCCACATAGTTGGGCCTTGTTATTGGTTCCGATCCCTAACTCTGCAACATTGCTATTACGTTCGTTCTCCAGAAGGATCTGAACCGCATCGGAGTTTTTTCCTTTAACTTCCACTAAATTCCCGTTTTCTATCTTGACATAGAGAGGCTCCTCTAATTTCCCAATTCCGACCATACTACCATCTATCATCATTTCTCCTTGGGCCGTTCCCTCGACTGGAGCAATATATGCTTCCCCCGAAGGCAAGTTTCCCGACATTCCAGGCTCGTTATATACTCCCGTACTAGCAATACCGTTTCTACCCCTTATACTCAGAGTTAAAACGTAGCCGTTCTTAACAATCCTTGCGGTTTCACCCTTTGTCAATAAGTCAGTCATCTTAAGAGTAAGTTTTTCTACTTCTTGATAATCCGCTGTTATGGCCCCCTGTGAAAACATTTCAGGAGTAATTCCTGGCATTGTCGCCACCCTCGCTCCTTTTTTTACTGCGTTAATCTTGGCTTGGGTATGCGTAAGAGAGCTTTCCGTCGGACATATCACCACGTCAGCCTCTTCCATAGCTTTGGCCACAGGAGCAGGGGGCTCTTCCCCACTAATTTTCCTAGGTTGCATGACGATCATCAGGGCTTCGGCACCTAAATCTTGCGCCCCTTCATAAAGTGCCCGACCTATGTCGACTTTTAGGTCATCGGTTACAATAAGCACTTTTTCCCCGCGCCTCACACCTAAACAGTCCTTCAGAACCACTTTGCTACCGTATTCCAGGTTCATGATCCATCACCTCAAAATCAATCTAACATTTCTCGGATGATACGCGCCACCAGAGTTCTAGCAAGTATCACGGGTTTACCTGTAATTTTACTCACTGTATCTTTCATTTGAACCGTATAGCCAATACAGTCCATCACGATGATATCGACGTCTTTGTTACGCAGCTCCTCGGCAGCAGCCATAACATGTTCTATATCCCCATACGGGGAGCCAACTACGGCCTCTACTGTGGGTACGCTTTTACCCCAAATTTCCAAGCACTGACGAATCTGATCTTGATCCGGATTAATAACTCCTATTTTACCACGGGGAGCCAAGTTCGGAACTAACGCATGCAGCAGAGTCTGTGGGTAAAGTAGAATTTTATCTGACGAAAACACGGCTGGAAATTTGCCCGTACAAATAAAGGCTATCAGTTCCGCGCCTTCTCCCTCAAGCTTCTCAATACATTGCTGTAGTCTAGGCAAAATATGGCTTTCCCCAAACTTAACGTTGTTTCCATTCCTTAATTTCGACACCAAGACAAAATCATTTTCCTTAGGTACAAACAGCCCCACCTCCTCCTGGGTTAATCCATCTAAGGCGCCTGCTTGTAATACCTCGATGTTTTCCCCCAGTAAGGGGCGCATCTCTGCTAATACATCTTCTCTTGGGGATTGTCCAATGGTTATGACTCCGATCTTTCTTTTCACATCATCACCCCATTACTCTTTTCCTAAAGTTTGAAGATGTTTCATAGAACCATACTTGGAGATGATTTTTGCGTACTCTCCTTGGTCATAGAATTGGCATTTTCTCCTCCCAAAGGCTTTGGCCACTTCAAGCATATACCTAGAGGCTTCCTCCATATCAACAAAATGACTAGCTCCTGATGCTGAGCCCGGGACAGGCATTTCCGTAGTAATGGCCACTCCCACCACTGGGGCATTTGTGGCTGTGGCTGGTTGCAATATACTATTTAAATGATGCAAATCATTTCCGTAGGGGGTAATATCCTGTGTAGAGAGCGCAAAAACGCAAGGTAATTTTCCCGTTGTGATTTGCATTATGTTCAATAAATCATCGCTGACTTTTAAGATATAGCCTTCTTTTACCGTCGGGGAAATCGCGAAGCCCCTGGTATTGATAATCTTGTTTCCTTTGGTGGTATCTACCGACAAGATGGCATCTAGTTCGTCGTTGACTTCCTCTTTATTAACGACTGACATTTCTACCGGTGAGCCCATAAAGGGAACAGGATCATGGGGCTGCGTGGGTGCATCTGGACAGATATGGGTGCAGACTATAACATCACCTTCCAGGAAATCGCCTTTTTGTTGCATATCCAACAGTTTTAGGGCAATGGTCAGTGCTACAACGGCTCCGTCCCCATCAGATACCATCCCAATGACCTCCGGTCTGGCTCCCAAGCCTCCCAGTCTGCCCATAATCCCAAGAGTAGGGGCCTTGCTGTCTGTGGATTTGCCTTTTGTCCCTGGAATACGGATTTTTATAAAATCCGTCTTACCCTCATTCCCTATAATGGTTTTAACCGCTACATCTTTAGCTCCATAGGATTCCATCAGTGCTTTTACGCTATAACCGTTGGCATCCGCCCTGTCTACTAAGTCAAATATTTCCATCATTTGCTTCAGTAACATAACAACCTCTTCCTTCTATAGGTATTTTAAAATTTCTTTTCCTACAATCGGTTCTATCTCTGCCATTAACTTAAGATCACGCATACCACTGCCTAACTTTAAATTGCTCTGGTTAGTCTGGATGACAATAACCTCCTGCCCCTTGCAGATTTCCGCACTCGTGACCGGCATTCCGGATTCTCTATCAAAAGTCATAATGAGATCAGGAAAAGTCGCTATTCTTTCAGATCCTCGTTCTAAAGTCATGTACTCATTCCAGAAAGTAAGCTCATAGGACCCTATAACGACCTTGCCCACATCAAATCCACCCGTAGTAGCTAAACTTAATTCATCGATTTTGCCCTGAACAACGAGCGTACCGTTGAGAAAATTACCCACGTTTTCAACGGCCACCTCAGGGGATTTTTCTAAACCTTCATAAAAGACCCGGCCCACTTCAATAGCATGTGATACTCCATTAATAGCCCCGTTCTCTTTTACATAGCTTGCAGATACAGGATTTCGGGCAACTGCTACTAATCCTCCGGCCGCCACAGAGGTCTGCCTCACTAGTTTTGCAGTATTTTCTATGGATCCTTTAAAGAAAGCTTCTATATAATTGCCTAAAGCGGGATTTCCACCAACTGCAGATTGATAAGTTACATAGCCTTCAAGGTTGTTTAACCCCATGCTTCCCATAGTCCCCGTGGGATGGGCCCGACCGTTACATGGAGCGTCAATCACTGGAATATTCAAGACTGCGGCCTGAATCCAGCCATTTACCGTCGCAGAACCCCCATTTTCATTCGTGATAATCCCACCCACTTTAATACCGGTGTTGTCCTCCAATATCTTTATGGCCCGAACATAATCCTTTGGCACTACATATTTATCAGGTGCAGCAGGTGCACCTACGGCAGAGGCTGTGAGGATTATCGTATCATCCGGAATATCTTGGATATCCACTAAAACAGGCTCGCCGTAATCTAAAGCTACTTTACCCGCCACAAGACCGGGCTCTTTCGCTCCGCCGCCCCCGCCTCCGAGTATCGTGCCTCCGACGACAGCATAATTAAGCAATTTTTCGTTTAATTTCACTTTGTTCACAATGTAGTTTACCTCCCTTTAGACTCTTCTTAGAAACTCGAAGTAAGCCATAAGTCCCTCCGCCATGACCGGGTCAATGACCGGAAGGTTACAAGTTTTCTCCAACTCTCTAGCGATACCTATCGTGGACATACCCGTACAAGCCAAGGCGATCACCTCGGCTCCTAGGTCCCTCAATTCTTGTGCCTTTTTTATGACACTCGCTCGTCCGGTTGACGTCATAAGGTCTAAAGTTGAATAGATCCCTTCCGGTCTACAATCCCCTACAATATGGTCCCCAAATTCTCTGATATAGGCACTAGGAACCTCATCTGTAATTCCTAAAGTTCCAAACTTCTTACCATAACGTTTTGCTAACATTGCAGTGGCTTCACCCGCTCCGATCACGGGAATGCTTAACTCCGCTCTCAGTTCATCCACTGCTGGATCGCCAGCACAACTAATGATCACTGCGTCAATTTCTTTCCATTCCTTAACTAGTTTAATCACTTTGGGGACAGCTTCTAACTCAGTATCTTCATCATGAATCCCTGTAAATTGATCTGGAATACACCTTGACTCCACTGAAAGCTGAGGATAATATCTTTCGATTAGCTCCCCATGCAAATTAATTGAAGCCTTATCCTGTAAGGTCACAACCCGAACTAGTCCCACCTTGAATCTCTGACTCAAGACATTCACCTCCCTCTTCAAATTATTGAACCGAATCTGGTTTTCTTCTGGTGTGACCAAAAAACCCGATATAGCGTTTTTCTCTGAAGAAATCCCATCCTTAGCGTCTTGTCTTGATTATCAATTTTGCGTTGTTGTTGACCTATTTTTTATAGCCAACAACAACGTACCTATTTAAGCAAAGAGGTTTATTTCGTGACTTTAAGTTTGAACATCGAACTAGAGAAGCTGTACAAGGCATCCCCAGCAATAAATCCTGCCGCGAGAATACTCATCGGAGCCTCTGCACCTTTTCCTTTTACCTTCAATACTATCGCACGAATTAGAATACCTGCAATAACAGCCCAGCCTGCCTTCGGATTAACTAGTAACAACCCAGTAGCAAATAAGATCCCCATTTGACGGTTTGAACCTCCGAAAAATTGTAATAAGGCCCCTGGAATAGCCCAAAGGAGTAACTTCATCGCCACATCTGCGGAAGCCCCAGCTTTAATCGTAGCTACATAGACTATGTCTACTGGTGGAACAAGATTTGCAGCAAAAAATCCTTTATAAGTTAAAAAGACTGTAACCACTGCTACTGAAAAAGCAATCATTCCTGTAATATATTGCTGTTTTCTTCCTTCTTTTTCAAACTCGGGATTCTCGCCGTTCCCTCTGATAATATAACCTGTCTTAAGATCATAGCCCATATCCGCGAAAGCCGGACCAGTTGATGCACTAAATCCAACCATCAGAGCCAAGGCAATAGGAGGGAATCCGATCAGCATACCAACGATCAAAGTAATGAGTGCCACCGCGAAAGCTGGAAACCATCCAGAATGCATGGCTGAGATTCCCACGATAATCTCATGTGCAAAAGCAGCAAAGGCTGCAAAAATAAGGTAGATAACGAACATCCCTACAGACATCTTAGTTATAATTCCGCCTGCTACTGCAATGATAAAGGCAATCGTAACATAAGCTAAGAATCCATAACCAAAAGCTCTTCTAATGTCTTTTTCCGTACGGGTTAAACCGGGAGCAACCTTTTCGCCTGTCGCTGCATTTTCTGAAGAAATGTTACTTTTAGCCGAATTTTCTTTTTTTAGAATGATTAAGACTACCTGCACAAGAGCAACTATTCCTGCTCCTATCATAAATCCATGAGGAATATATAAGGCATTCATATCCATTCCGAATAAGGGCTTAGAATAACCACGGAGTAAAAGTCCTACCCCAAACATGGTTAATGCCCAGATATTTCCGATAAAAGCTACCCCAAAGGCTGACATTGATACACCAAGATAGGATCCGATGATGCCCAGCACAGTACCTATACCCAATAAGCCAGCACGTTTACCGCCTTGGTCACCGGCAAAAATCGCTTCTGCCGTAGCAACCCCGGGAGGCCAGGTACCACTTGCTGGGAAAATCTTCGAGTCGAACAGTCTATATAACATCGTTGCATCGGCATACATAGCGAGTGTTGCACCAATTAACATCGGCAGGATTAAATTTGGTGTTCCCATCAAGAAGGGAATACCAATGGGTATCATCAAGCTGTTTCCTGCACCAAAGGTTGCCGAAGAAATAGAGGTCTGAACAAGGTTTTGTTCATGCAAGGACTTGTATTTACTAAAATATTGGAGTGGAACTCGTGCAATAATCATAGCCAATAAGGCTCCTATAATTGAAGTGTTCGGCGAGATCCCTAAAGTGGTAATGAGTTGCAGCCCAATAATGGCACCCAGAGCAGCCGTAATAACATTAAAGATTAAGGTCATGGGCTTAAAAATATTTGGATGTTTCTGTGTCTCTAATTGCGCCATGTTTTTATCCCCTCCTAAATTTTCTAAGAACTAAATAACCATATCTAGATAGGCTTGCACTTCGCTGGCCCTCTGGCGAAATACTTCTAATACCTCCTTTACCTTACTCTCGGGAAAACGATACTCAGGGGCTGCCACTGTTAAAGAACCAATAATATTGCGTTTGCTGGTGAAAAGTGGAATAGCAATCCCAATGACTTCCTCTGAATATTCACCAACTGAATAACACCACCCTTCCTCTTTCATTTTCTCTAAATTCTTAAGGAGCTTATCAGGATTCACTATGGTATGTT
This sequence comes from Desulfosporosinus sp., assembly GCA_003132105.1. Classification (GTDB taxonomy): domain Bacteria; phylum Bacillota; class Desulfitobacteriia; order Desulfitobacteriales; family Desulfitobacteriaceae; genus Desulfosporosinus. Next base: position 8,893 of record PKWS01000327.1, on the reverse strand, counting down.
CCGTATACCCTTGAAGGCCCTTACGTAAGATTACTTCCTGAACAGCTCTCGGAAGGTAGGCCATAATAACTTTGTTGGAAGCACCCGCATATAAAGGGGTTCGGCTTCCTATCTTTACGGCAAACTTTACTAGATTTGAACTCTCGGCTATCTCCAAACAGATCCCTTCTGTCCCGTCCAGCCAGGTTAAAAATATAGATTCCCCAATCTCCTCGGCCAGCTTGACCATTATGGGGTAAACAACATCCGAAATCTTAAATCTATTTTTAAATAGAATTCCGTATTCCCAAAATTTAATTCCCAGTTCATACTTCTTTGTTTCTTCATTTTGAGATAAAAAGCCACCCTCCTCAAAAGAAGAGAGCACTCTGTAAACTATCGAATGACTAATATTCAATTTTTTGGCTAACTCACGTACACCCCAGGTGGGGGTTTCACTTGTGAAAAACTTAAGTATTTCGAGGGCATTATCCAGGGTCTTTAAAGCCATTTTTATCCTCCATTTTAATTAGATTATTGTCTAATTAACTTCTGTCTCTTATATAGAACCAGTGGTTCTATATAAGATTATTCTTAATATATAACAGACTAATAATAAATTCAATTGTTTTCACAAAGAAATTAAAGAATTTTTTTATTTTTATATAGGGTGATAGAGTACTGATCCATTACTCTACACAAACGAGCCGTGTGGATCGAACGGGTGTGACCCCTTCACTTTCAGGTTCAAAAGTCAACATTCTTTCCCGGTATAAAGAAAAAACCCTCCCAAGCTCTTAAGCCCGGGAAGGTTTATACTAATAACAATTTACCAGTTGCTACGTGTCTGGGGGACAAAACACTCGCGATATACAAGTTTTTCGCCAGATGGTTGGAAAGGAACCATCGTTTCTTTTCCGCAAGTAGCGCAAACAGCTGGGAACATTTGGCGTTCTTGACGGGCATAGCCACCGCCACCTTGGTTTCTGGTTTGTGCTTTTTTAGCTGGTTTGGTTATTAGGAAAGATATAGCTTTTACCCTAATGCGACCAAGTACTGCGACTTCATTTTTCCGAAATAATCACGTGGTCTTACTTAATATTTAAAATTTGGGTAAATTTGACCTAAACCGCGAAATGTAAATCAGCGGTTAAGGGGGTACGGCAACGATTCGTTCTTTTTAGGGCCACTTTAATCAACCTAACAATTTTACGTATTTGTAGTATCGGAATGGTTGATCTGACCAATAGGTACATTGAATTCTAGCGTTGGTGGACGGACGGTCGGACAATTTGAGATCAAACGTATTCGGTAAAGTGAATTAATATGATAATTATTACGTATTCGGTAAAGAAAACACAATAAATACATCCAAACAACTATACTGAACTGGTATAGTTGTTTGGATGTAAAAAAGGGGCTCATTTATTAGTGGCCCCGAAAAGAACGAATCGTTGCCATACCCCGTATCAACATACTGCTAGGAGCACCACATTGTGACAGGACGCATGAGTTAGATTAGTTACTTCCAAGGCATTCTTATATAAAATAAAGGAGTTTTACATTTCACGTAGAATGTTAACATTAACATTAATACTAGGAGGAAGCTATGGATACTGAAATTATGAATAAAAAACCCTTAGACATGCCCCACAATGGGTCTTCTGTTTTAAAAAAATTAAAGGGCCTATATATCAGTTTAGATAATCTTCATAAGTTGGCAAATTTTAAGGATAAATACAAAATATCCGAATCGAGGCTTGTTAACAAAGCCTTGGAAGAGTTTTTTGAAAAATATGATTGATGAGAGGAAGGATTATATATGGAAATCTCAGCTAAAACCAAAAAAATATCTAAACAGACTCTTTTTCACAATTCTACTCCTCGAATTATTGCGATCGTTGCACATAAAGGTGGAGTCGGCAAGTCGACGATAGCACTTAATCTTTCAGCCTCCCTTGCCAAAAAAGGCAAAAAAGTTTTGGTGATGGACCTCGACAGTCAAAATAACACAGGACTATTCTTTGGAGTGCAAGATTACATAGGAAAAATACCAACAATGTCGGATGTTTTATACCAAACCACAACCCCTGATAAAGCAATAATTAGAGTAAGGGAAAATTTTGATCTGATACAAGGTAATAGGATGCTCGCAAAATTTGTAATGGAGAAAGGTATTGAGCCTGGCTCCGGGTTAATCTTAAAAAATATTATGGATGAAAATGCTTCTTTCTTTAGGCAGTATGACTATGTGTTTTTTGATTCTTCGCCTTCACATTCCATTTTGCACCTGAATGCTTTATTAGCCGCACATACCACATTTGTCCCCTTAATTTGCGATTTCTTTTCTGTAAACGGGGTGGCTCAAATACAGCAAACAATTGACGAAGTGAATCAAAATATAGACCTCTTAAAAGAGTATGATCCTGAAGGAATTTATTCCTATATGAATATTGGACTTATTATTGCTAATATGTTGGACAGGCGTATGAGGGGTAGAGTTGATAAGGCATTAGATGTTGTAAAGGAAATGTATCCATTGAAATTAGCTTCTAATCCTATTAGAGTTTGTAGCCAACTTATGGATTGTCCGGAAAAACATTTACTAATTGGAGAATTAGCCCCCTCATCCACTGGCTCTGAAGATTTTGATCTTCTTGCAGAGGAGGTATTAAACCTTGTCTGAGCAATTGTTTAATCCGGCTGCGATACTTCCCATTCCCGGTAAGCGCAATAAATCTAAAGATAATAACATGCGTGAGGCCGTAAAGAATAAACCAAACCATGAAGTTATTCCAGAGCAGATACCCATTGAAATTCCAGCAGAAACAATACCCCTTGCAGAGTCAACCGTAGAAACAATTATTTTACCCTCAGAATCAACTGTAGAAGGTATGTCCTTACCAAGTACCTCGGACATTAAAAAGTTAGTTCTGACTAAATCAAAAGATAAAATTAAGATGGGTTATATTGTTGACAGAAAGACTGTCAGATATATAGATGAGATCTCAAGTGAATTAAAATATGGCGAGATACAAAACCGCCATCCAAGCATTATTGCAGATGAATTTTTAAAGATTGGGCAATTATTTTGTGAAAGGTACAGGTATAAATTAGTGGACACCATTGCTGGTGGGGACCAAATATCGGAATTTATTTTTCGTGAATTTCACAAAGAGTTTAATATCCTTGAGGACGAATAGTGAAGAATGCTCTCAGGTAGGCAATAAAGGCTATCTAAGGGCATTCTTTCTTATTATCTGCTGCACTTGTGAACTACACGCTACGGGTATCAACAGGCCGCCCCCGTAATCCGTACTGTTCTTTAGATACCCAACTATGCTATCAATGCAGTAATTTTAGTCCTTCATCAGAGATTAATCCTTCTAATCCCGTATTCACTCACGGGAATGTGGGAATACGGGAATACGGGAACATGAGAATATTCCCGTATTCACTTGCGGGAACGTGGGAATACGGGAACGTTCCCATATTCACTTGCGGGAACGTGGGAATACGGGAACGTTCCCGTATTCACTTACGGGAATACGGGAATACGGGAACGTTCCCGTATTCACTTACGGGAATACGGGAATACGGGAACGTTCCCGTATTCACTTGCGGGAATGTGGGAATACGGGAACATTCACTTACGGGAATAGGGGAACGTTGTTGCAAATATTGGAGAATAATGTACACTAGTGGTAGGCATTTTGTTGTCGTGTCGATCCCTGAATAAAAATAAAACCTACCAACAGGTGGATAGGTTTTTAATAAATAAAAAAATGAAAAAAGCCCTTCGGCAAAAAGGACTTTTTTCTAGGAACATCCGCAAAAACTTTGAACCAGTTTGCGGAGAAAATTAGCTGAGGTAATCTCTCAGACATGTCTTAATTATACCATCAGGTATATATTTTTGACAAGTATCAGAGACCTTACTTTTTGTGTAAAAAGCTATTTTTTTCTGGAAGTTTAAGGATTCGAACGTATTTTGCGCTCGAATCCTTATTTTTTTGGAAGGAGAGGCTGTCTTTGCTAGCTGACGTTTTTGGTTCTGTTCTACCAGAATCTAGTTCTTGTGAAATTAAGGGTTTAAATAAAGACCAGGGAATTGTATTTACCGCCGATGAAAAGAATAGTGCCATGATCTCCTGGACGCTTCGGGATCTACTGAGTAAAGAAGATACATACATAACCTTAGCCACCTTCTATGGACGACAGAGAAAGCGAAAATATATCCGTCATGTTTTGGGTTTTGCCATCGATTTTGATACTCCGGAAGATACAACCGTAGAAGATATAATGGATCTTTATCACAAGGCTAGGTTACCGTTACCTGAGCTTATTATTGCTACTGCAACAAAAGGTCATTATCAGGCGTTTAATCTGTTTCCGGAACCGTTGCGTTGTAAGAATGAACTTTTACAAGATCGGGTTTATCGTATTCATAAATTAATGGCCAAGGCGCTTGGGGCCGATCCTCATGCCGTGGGTGCCGAACGTTGGGTGCGTCGGCCTACCGCCCAAAATATAGTTTACCAAGATCTTGCCAGTTATACGACTTGGGAGGAACTTGAAACGTGGTACGAAGCTCATAAACCTCTTAAGAAGCCAGAGGATCATTTCCGTAAGGTTATTTATATAGGTACGATTCTCAGCACTCCTGGTGGTCAACGCATCCAAGAATCATTGGCCACAGCTCCTAACCGTTTAAACGATTATAAAGGAAACCGTGATGAATGGTGCTATGGCCTTGGTTTATGCTTATGGGATGCCGGTATTCCCACGGGTGAAATCAAAACAAAATTAGCTAATTGGAACGATGCTCTTGAAGTTCCGCTACCGGATCTCCAGGTTGATAAAATAGTTAGATCTGTCTTAACAGGAGAACATCATGCTTCTCCTTATGTCATAGAAGCTCTTACCGGCCTTTCTGCACGCATTAAGGGCTTTTATCACTTGCCTAAAATACGTGAACGGAGAAGCCGGGACCATTTATGTGAGGTGCGCGAGGATGTGATTGCTGATCTTCTGTCGTGCGGCGTTATTACAGAGTCACAGAAGGCTTGGGCGGTCCGTCTAGGATTGTCTTACCGAACACTAAAGCTTATCTTAGCGCAGTTAAGAGAAGAGGGCGTTATAGAGGCAAATACTGGCCGTGGTCGTTATGCTCAATCATCCTATAGTCTTTCTCTGGCTTATTTAGAATCAATTGGCTCTGAATCTTATTTAGAGGCGGCTGCCGGTGCAGAGGGACTGTCTTTTACGGGGATTCTAAAAGGGCATACCGCCATATCACCCTCTAAGGGTTTGGCGGTTGCTGTGGAGGAACGCTTGTTTGTCGCTACGGTGGACAAGTTCTTTACGAATGATTCTTGATAGTCTTTTCTTTTCTTCGGTTTGATAATTAGCGTCTGGCGGAGTTTTGCGTTAGCAAAATGACGGCAGCACCGAAGGAAATTTATTGGGGGTGTGATTTTTAATAGGGGTATGGTCAGGACACCTTTATGCGAAGAAAGTAATAGAGATTAATTAATGTAATATGCCATAACGAATGATAAATTATAGTCTATAATCGGTGGCTTCCGATTCAAATCTAAATTATAACGCCCAAAGCGATTAATGTGCTGAGTAATATGAGGTTCTATGCACAAATCGTCCAAAAGTTCGGTAGCGGTTTATCAAAACCCGTGATACATTAAAAAGGACAATTTGAAACATTTCTGCCTTATGATACCAATTAGGACTAAGCTCTGAGATTAATTACGATTGGAAGGCAATATTACCATGCGTATAGATGCAAAAATACTCCAAATGCGGATCACCCGGCTGAAACAGCTTATTGCCGATACTTGTATTCCTACAGATGCCCCGGAAGAGATTAGTCACGTTTTGAATACAGCTCCTACACTGCTTCGTGATGTTGAAGTGGCCATTCAATCGAATGATCCCATGGTACTGGCACAAGGTCATGATCTGTTGAAGACGATAGAAACCTATATTGAATGGGCACTATCAGCGGACGCATCATGGCTGAGGCGATAAAATCTGGAAAGGATACTAATCCGTCACTTAATAAGGAACAGCGGCTCAATAATCGAATCACACGATTCTTGATGACAAAAATCGATGGGCCTAAGTATCTCTCGTTGGTTCGGGAGTTTGCTGGCGAAGATGCGGTTGAAGGAAATACCGTCTACATGGATCCCATAGGGGAGACTGAAGACTTTTCTCAATGGTTGCTGCATGACACGGTGTTGCCGGGTGAGTCACAACGGATAATAGATCTGTTCGCCATAGCAGAACGGGCTACGCTCCCACCAGATGAGCAGGATCTCTTGAGAATGCGTCTT
>PKWS01000327.1:0-2516 GCA_003132105.1 Desulfosporosinus sp. | reverse complement strand
CTTCAAAGAGGATCTGTATTCATAGGGAGAGCACTACCGATTGACACCAAAGATTGTCTCTACTGCTTGATGGGTACCATTACCGAACTTCCAAATAAGCTCTGGTCCAGTCTTTCCGGTTCTATAGACAAGTTGTTACGGAATTATTTAGAGAAAAATCCGGGTTCCACTGCACAGGATTTCTTCCGTATCCATCATGCACGGTTAAGACGGGAAATACGGAACATGGGGCCTTGGTAGCTATTGAACTTTTGGACGATATGTGTACAGAACCCCATCTTAATCTACTTAAATATTTACTTGATATATTGACCCCCAATATAATCTCCGAAATGCGGTCTGCGACGATCAGGAGCTGTCCGCATTTAATCCGCAGCCGCAATCGTTGTGCCGTCCCCCGTTAGGCACATGGATTGCGGCTGCTCCTCTTTTATATGACCTCAGAGGCCCTTGTGGAAATGCTTTGTTGCTAAAAATCTGTTTGTCAGTGTACGTTTAGTTTGCTCCTTGGGTCCGATAAAAAAGGGTATGACAATAGCACCAGCATTCTTATTTATAGAATAGCTGGTGCTATTGTTTATTGAAATCGTAAATCCATGTAGATTAGCTCCCCATCTAAATGAACTAACGTCTGTTGTTTAACTACGAAACCTGTACTAGAAGCTCCAGCCGAACGTATAATTGTTTTTCATAATAACACTGGATATTTCGGTGTGGTAGAGCCACCAATACGCTTGAGCTGAACCCTTGCCAGTGGACACTTCTGCTGGCTCATAATATTATTTATATCAATTTTATGTTTGTTGCAAAAGTAAGGAATTAACTTATTCAGTTCCTGATCATCTTCCTTATCTGCTCATAAAGGTCTTGTTCAGTATAGGTGTGTTTGCATCCTTCATCGTCCGGATCAGGTTCCTTCCCAAACTGTTCAAGAATGCGTTTCTCGGTCTCTTCAGAGATCTCAATTAAAGATTTTTGTTTCAAATCACGGATGTATTTTTTCGTAACAATCATGGTTATTCTCCTTTTTTCATATCCAATATGTTCATCGTAAAACACATTCACCGATGTTAAGAATTCTATGTTTGAGTTGATGATTAAAGCTTTACGTTCATAGCCCTCAGATACCATTTCGAATATAGTGGGCCCCAATGCGATCAAGAGGGACGCAACCCTACTTGTCACAGCAGCTGAGGCGTAATTCCTAAGAGTGGTCTGCAATGGTGTTTTGCAAAAGTGAGGAATTCCATTTGCAAGTTTGTCCTATTTCATTATGCAATAAACAAATGTTAAGCAGCCAGTCTGCGTTTTTCCAATGGCGGCATACCTGAATCGGATTTAATTCGTACATTATTATAAAACGTTATATATTCCATAATCTCCTTGTTGACGTTGTTCATCGTCATTTTAGAGGTATCTTGTAGCCATTCAACTTTAATCGTTGAAAAAAAGCTTTCTATTGGTGCATTATCAATAGGCGTGCCAGGGCGAGACATCGATGGCTGTATATGCTTTTCATCAAGGAGTTTGTGATACTCATAAGACGTATACTGACAACCTTGATCACTATGTATCGTTAAACCTGCTGTATTGCCTTCAGGAACATGCGTTATCGCTTGCTTTAACGTCTCCAATACTAATGCTGTCTTGCAGTTTTTACCGACCATGAAACCCACTATACTGCCGTCGTATAGATCTTTGATAGCCGATAAATACAAAATTCCGCTTATTGTTCTGAACTGAGTTATGTCAGTAACCCATTTTAGATTAGGTTGGACAGACTGAAAATTTCTTTGAAGTTTATTCTCATATCGATAGGTTGCTTGTGCAAAGCCGTTATATCGTCTTCCACGATGAACCCTGGAACAGAGGGAATATTTATTCATAATTCGTAAAACAGCTTTATGATTTATATTCAAGCCAGTCTCCCGAAGTAGCCATATTTGCATCCTGCGGTACCCATATGTATATCTGGTCTTGGCCTGACAATCCTTAATGTGTTTGGCAATTAACAGGTCCTTATCCACAGATTCTTGCTGTTGTTTTATCAGCCATTGATAGTATCCACTTCTTGAAATGCCTAAAAGCCTACACATTTTTTGGACTGGAAACTTAGTTTTTAACTTATGGACCACTTTATATTTTACTTGGGCACATTCCACCTTTCTAATTCTTTCTGAAAAGACTTTAACACCGAGAGTTGCATTTCAATTTCCTTAAGCATTAGCTTCTTCGCAACTGCTTCCTGTGAGTATTTCACTACTGTTCGATTTTGCAATTCTGGTGCTTCTCCCGTTTCATTACGATATGTTCGCAACCATGATTGGATGGTCGTTCTTCCAATTTGATATTTCCTAGCTAGAAGTCGTGTTGAATATCCTTCTTGAGTATGTAGTTTAATAATCTCTTTTCTCTGTTCATGTGTGTACCTAGATCCCATAACGAACACTCCCCTAATAGTGATACTATCACAATGGCTCAGTTTGTAAACTGTCCACCATGGGGGGTTCAGCTCA
>PKWS01000011.1:2311-4119 GCA_003132105.1 Desulfosporosinus sp. | reverse complement strand
GATGTTCGTTCAAAAATGGTATTTGATACTGTATCAGATCAGGGGTCAGATGGTGTATGTTGACTATATCGTTGATTGCAGGCAGGATTATGGGTGGTTGGTGCGATAGAATTGACAGCCTATTCTTTAACACTGCGAGCAGTCATTTTATTGCCAAGATAAAAGAAGATTTGTTTAGAAGAGTATTCAAGCTACCTTATTTCCCAACTTTTNNCTTTTTTGCAAACCATACAAAACCTATTGGCTGATGATTGAGGTCAAGGTTAGCACAGACAGAGGTGAAACGTGGCACAGACGCAAAATTAATATGTCGGTTGATCTTGATGATTCTGCATTCGCGCAGGTGAGATGTTTCAACTCAACGGCGAGAAATACGAGGTTTTGGCAGGGGATAGTGGGTTAAGAGTGGAACTGTTAAAAATGGCTAAGGTGGGCAAGAAGCAAGCTACTAAGCGGTGTTAGTCAGTTAACTTTTAACTTCGGCACTGGCGAAAACGAGAATTGGGCATACAGGGTTTTCAATAGTGTCAGTTCGCCTCCGCCATCTAAACCCTCGAATTAGGCGGAGAATACATAACGAAAGCCTTGAGGTACATGAAGTTGTACGACCTCAAGGCTTTTTTGCTTTCTCGAAGGAAATTCCCGTTCAGTCCTTCACCAATATTAGTTATGAGGTATAGTTCTAGCTATTGAAAAAAACTGAAATTCTCATATTTCTTGATGATTTGAGGTTCAAACCTTCCATTCCGATCTCTTGGGATGTCGAGTTCTGTTTCTCCTAAACTTGTTTTAATACTTTTCAAAGAATAGCCGTTACGGCTATTTCCAGAGTTGTTTCCCGTGACATCGTTTTTCTCGTAGCCAAGATGCTCGTTCATTTCTGTTTCAAGGATCTCTTGGAGGGTTCGATGAAACAAATCTTTTAGTGTATTGGGAACATCTTCTACGGTCTTACACTCTTGGGCTACTTGACGGGCTAACTGACTTTTAACATCTTGCATAAATGGTCAACTCCTTAATGGTAATTATAACCATTTACACAAAACTCTAGACGTCCTCATTTAATGCAGCACTTTAGCCTCGACCACAGTCAACCCATTGATATCACGGATATTTTTACCGATTTCAAAGTGTATCAAATTCGGAGTTTTAATTAAGCTTTTGTCAGCCTTCTCTTTCTGCTAAACTCATTGGGAAAGAGGGAGGGTGAAATGAGAAAAAATTACTTTGCGAAATTAGTAAACTATATGAAGAATGTCTACCACCTTGACCGTGGTTTGAATAAACTGTCTGACGGAAGAACTAACCCAACTTACAGCACAGGTCAAGTTATNNGTTTTTAGCAGCTCATAGAAATTAAACAATTAAATAAGAATATATAATTTTGGGGTAGGGGAAGGTGTAGCCATTTTCAAATTAAAATTAGACTAATGGGAGGATAATTTACAAAATAATTTAGATTCGTGACAAGAGGCTGTAAAATTCATACAAAGGCTAAATTGCTGATAATAATATGTTTCCATATGGAAGATGCTTTAACTTCTTTAAGAAAGTCTCCCATTATTAAAGGCAAAGATGCTGAAACGTTTTCTCAAACAAGAAAAAGAAAGACAAAAAGAATTAAATATTAAGGCTGAAAAACTTCTTAAGAAATTACTTTGATACGCATAGATGCTTTCCACCGAAACCAAAAACCCCGCAATCACTTTAATGCGGGGTTAATTGAGGGCCATTTTGCCCAGAATTCAAATTATCATGCGAGTATTCAAGATCTCTTTTTGTTTGATGATGATCGTCTCTTAGAATTG
>PKWS01000011.1:0-2283 GCA_003132105.1 Desulfosporosinus sp. | reverse complement strand
GGATAGCGGTGAAACTGTGGTCGCGGGTTATGTGACCGTGTGGATCAGACTTGTTCTCCCACATGATAGTGTTCACGTCATAATTTTTCCCCGCATGACAGGTCGCGCAAATGTCGTTTGGATTATCTTTCTTCAGCGATTGGCCACTGGCATTGGTACCGTGTGAGCTATGGCAAGTCAAGCAACCGTTAATTTCTCCGGTAGTATTATGTTTACTGAATGTCCAGTCGCGCGTGCCATAGTGGTTGTTCGTAATTATGGCACCCGCTGTGCCCGACGTGGTATCTTTTGTTGGATTACTGTTGTGGCACTTCAAGCAAGTGTTGGAATCCGGCAACACCATAGTGGCTTTTCTCTGTTCATTCGTAGTCGCGGCAACGTGAGCGCCGCCAGGACCATGACAAGCTTCGCAAGTAACTGTGAAGTCAGGTGCACCAGCACCGCCCATACCAGGGCTATGGCATGTGGCGCACGAGTAATCTCCCGCTGACCAGTTCTGAGTGTCTTTGACCAAACCGGGATTTTCAATTCTATACGTTCCATCAGGATTTTTGACGAGATGGCCAACCCGATAGAACTGTTTGGCAAAGCCGGCTTCCTTGGGAATTTGAGCTACGACATAGGTATCCATTTCCACCCCAAGGGCTTTCTTTAAATCGACAGTCGTCGATTTTGCATTATTGGCGGCTCCATCATAAACGGTAACCGTACCGTAAGTCTTGTCTAATTTATAAGACATTAAAGGTTTAAAGGATTGGACATGTTTTGTAGTGTCATATTTGCTCTTCTGATGACAATATTGACAGGTTTGCTCACCAACATAGGTGGCCGCCAGGTTCTGGGTCTGAGCCGCTGAGCTCGGCTTGGTTTGAGGTGCCGGAGTCGGATTCTGCGTATTACATGCAGTTAGCAATGTGATCATTAGTAAAGTTAATAGACATAATACAAGAGTCTTAAGCCGATTCATAGAAAATTCCCTCCTTCGCTGGTTCCTTAAACATCCATAGTTTTTTACCGGAAAAATTTTCTTTTACCAAACAATAAATATACCAAGTTCCGCCGAATACGCATAATTTGCAGTACCTTTGGATAAAAGAACAGAATACCGTTGACGTTTTGAAGACTTTTATTATTACTTTGCTGAAGGAATTAGTTTGGATTCCGCTTTAGGGGTGTGGCCTTCATACTTATGGCAGGCTATACAATTAACATTGCCATCGAGCATGGGCTGGTGATATATAGGAGGTGCATTCGGACTGGCCCCCGGTACTAAAGTAATGTTCTTGGCCTTCGGGTACGCACTATCCTTACCGCTATGGCAATACAGACAACTTTCAAGATGTGGTGTCCATTCAAGTTTAGCAGGAACCTGATTGGTAAAGTGCAAATAGACCTCTTTGTAGCTTCCAATTTTCCGTTCTATGTAGCCCAAATTACCAGGAGCGGCGTGACAACTCAGACACCCGACATCTTTGTGCGACCCGGTTTCCCATGAAGCGACTTGAGGTGCAATCTCGTGACAAGTGCCGCAGAATTGCGCTTGGGAGGTGTAGTGCATACCTGCATATGCCCCAATGCCCAACACAACAACCATTATCAGTCCAATTCCAATGAACACAGTTTTTTTGGTTTTGCTGACTTGGGCTGGTTGACCCTCGTTCGGTGCCAAACTTATCATCCCCTTATTTAATGAATTAAAATCTCTCTTCATCCTTAACAGTCTTTATTGTAGATAGAAACTTTGGAAATTATGTAACGAACCTGCACATAGAATATCTTGAGTTTGAGATGATTGCTTTTAGTAACAATATTCACTTGAATCATCCTTAGCTTTCTCTTTTATATAAAAACATCTTATATAAATAATAATAATTAGTCAACAGATTATTTGAATTTTTCAAATAATTTTCGAAATGCAAGTATAACCTTTCCGTTTGGAAAAGTTATACTTGCATAATGGACTATAGTATATCGAGGGTTTACCGTTTACCATATTACACATATGTAATATAATATTACATATGAGGTAAGTTCAAAGGAGCTGATAACAATGCCGGGTAGATTATTCCCATTAGGAGGTCCCGTGTCGAAAAATAAAGGAAAATTATGTTGCTTTTGTTGACTTATTTCGGTATAACACAAAAAGAGAACTAGCCCTCGCTATAATTGATGCTTGCTTAGAAAATCGCAGCGGTATTAGTAGAACTACAGTGGCTTTGAAACTCGACTAGGCTTTTTTGTGACCTACTATTTATATTTGGGATTATAGCACATGTTCAAACC
>PKWS01000312.1:426-5587 GCA_003132105.1 Desulfosporosinus sp. | reverse complement strand
AGATACTGCACATCGATGTGAATTAATTCAACTCGGATTATGCTCCTGAATTTTATAAAGGAGGGCCCTTCGTGAAATCTGAAGAAGTTTTGCAGCATGTGTGTGGTTTCCGCCTGTACGGTCTAGAGCCTCGGCGATGTGACGTTTTTCAGCTTCTGACAACGCCTCTCTCAAAGACTGTAAATAACCATCTCCCGAAACAGCCGCGCCTTCTTCCACCTCTTCCATCGTTATGCTAAGGGGAAGATGCTCTGGCAAGATAACCCGAGTACTGCTCATGATCAGAGCATGTTCCACCGCGTTTTCTAATTCCCGGACATTTCCTGGCCAAGGATAGCTGCGGAAAATNNTCTGCTAGTAAAATAATATCCTCCCCTCGCTCACGAAGAGGAGGAATACAAATAGGAACGATGTTAAGGCGATAATAGAGGTCCGCGCGAAAACGTTTTTCGGATATCTCTTCGGCCAAATCGCGATTCGTAGCTGCAATGATACGAACATTAAGGCGGTCATCGGTATCCGTGGCCAGAACTCCATCTGTTACAGCGTTGATAATTGATAAATACCTACTGGTTCTTTCTCTTTCCTTTTTGCGCACGCTCACGACACGAATCGCTTCATAAAGTGCTTTGCCAATGGCTTCCTCTCCTGATTGAATCAGTTCACAAGGAATGCCCATCCTGCAACAGGTGCTAAAGCTAACTGCGTCACCGACAAAAAATGAATAGGCGCCGCTGTCCCACGCCTTCTTAATATCGGCCTCAGCGGTCAAACGACTATTAATATAGATTGGCGTCACACTAACGGGCAGTAAATTTTGCAATGTATCCGCGCCAAAAATTACATTAAAAAAACCCGCCAATCCAATAGCTCCCCGGCGCTGATTCTGGCCGATTGAGAGCGCCTTGAAGTGGTAACTATCTAGAATAGTCCTATACACGTCAAACATGGTAACCATAATGAAAACAACCGGCAATTCCACTACTTGCGCAATCAACTCGGCCGTACCACCACGGCTGATAATCACATGAACATCCTCATCGCTTAGTTTTAGAGCTGCTTCGACACCCTCTTCCAAGTCTCCGACGACAGCCTGCAAATCGACGTTCATCTTTTTAGCCTGCACCATCACTTGGTCTACCAGCTCCGGAAACGGTAAAATTGCTACAATATCAGACATTCCAATCCACCTCTCAGAAACTACGGGATTAACAGTCAAAATCGGGATACCATACTTCTGCATGATGGTATTTAAGTTCTTGATTTTATTTTACCATATATTAAGTACCCTGGACAAAAGATGAAGAAAGAGGTACGTAACAAGGCTGAAAGCGTTAGCTTACAGCCTTGTTTCTTTACTTATGAATTTATTGATAAAAGGTGAATAAAATACCTTTCTATTTGGGATTAAAGTCCTTGATCGCGCAGATCAAACACTCGTTTACTCTTCTTTTCACTACGAGGCAAACTACCATAAAGTACTACCTCAACGTTGGCCAGAATACCTATGCGAGTTTTAATATTCCTCTGACACTTTAAGGCAAGTCTGCCATCCTCAGCCCCAGCCAACCCTTCTACTTTGATCAGAAGGCTGTCTTTCCCTTCTACCCGTGTCAAGATAATCTGATACTCACTGCCTATCTCTTTCGTCAAACTTAACACGTGATCAATCTGACCCGGATAGATATTAACCCCTTTGACCTTGAACATGTCATCTGTCCTGCCTAGGATACGGTCGATACGAGGATAAGGACAGCCACAAGAACACGCCTCAAGATGAATTCGCGTAATGTCATGAGTTCTGTAGCGTAATAAGGGCATCCCTTCTTTAGTCAACGTCGTGATCACCAATTCTCCCTCCACCCCTGGTGGAAGCTGTCTCCCCGTATCAAGGTCAACAATTTCAAACAAGAGATGATCTGACCAGTAATGCAAACCTTTGTGAACTGCACAGTCAATCGCAATACCTGGCCCGTAAATCTCGGTTAACCCGTAAATATCGAACGTTTCAATCCCCAGTATATCTTCGATGCGTCTACGCATCTTGTCCCCCCAACGTTCGGAACCAAAGATGCCAATTTTGAGACGTAATTCATCGTTAAGGTTGTGCTTTTTAATTTCTTCCGCTAACAACAGGCCGTAGGAGGATGTTCCAATCAAAACAGTCGTGCCAAGATCCGTCATCATCTCTAGTTGTTTTTCCGTATTTCCTGGGCCCGTCGGTATGGCCATAGCGCCCAAATGTTCAACCCCAGCTTGGAAACCAGTCCCTGCTGTCCATAAGCCATAGCCAGGCGTTACCTGTACCCGATCACGGCCTTTAACCCCCGCCAATTCCAAGGACCGAGCCATCATTTCTGCCCAAATTTGTACATCTCTCTTGGTATAGGGAACAATGATCGGTTTACCCGTCGTTCCTGACGAGGAATGAATTCTAACAACGTCTTCCTCCGGAACAGCCATTAGACCTAACGGGTATTCCAGGCGAAGTTCTTCTTTATCTGTCAACGGCACAGAGTCTAAGTCTTCGACGGTTCTAATCTCTCCAGGAGAGATCCCCGCCTTATCCAGTTTGGTTCGGTAGAAGGGAGAGTTATTATAAATCCGTTGCACTGCTCTCTGTAACAAAACATCTTGCGTTTGCACGACCTGTCCTTGGGTTTCGTTCGTTTCATACTTAGCCAGCATATTTCTCACCTCTACTATTTCATCCAATCGTACCGCACCCACTTCTACAAGTGGGTGTGGTACCCCGNNTGTTCAACTTTAGTTGAACGAGTTCACTGCTAATCTTTAGGCTACTTTTTCAGGGCCAACTCACGCCCTAGATAGAAGGCTTTTGTATTCACTTCTTGGACTTTCATTGGGAGAATCTCCAAGATAGCCTGTAAATAATCTTCTGCACTAAACGGTATCTCGTTAATGGTTGACAAGACGCCTAGAAAAACCACATTGACCGTTTTGTAATTTCCTGCTTCCAAAGCAACCTGAGTTGCATCAAAAAAGCGGATTTCTGCGGACGCTTGGTTAATAAAGTCCATAATTTCTTCCCCTTGATATTGAGACAACCCCAGTGGCACTGACGTCGGTATGATTTTAGCTGTATTCGCGAGAACCAGCCCACCCGGCTTAAGCTTTGTAAGTCCTCGCACAGTTTCTGCGAGCTCTAAGCTAATTAATACATCCGCCTTGCCATCGGGAATGAGAGCTCCTGTTAAATCTTTGCCAATGCGCACATGACTAACCACAGCTCCCTCTCTCTGGGCCATGCCGATAGTTTCCGAGGTTCGCACTTCAAATCCTTTAGTCATTGCCATTTGAGCGATGACTCTGGACGTAAGAATAGTTCCTTGACCGCCAACCCCTGTTATAACCACATCGAGCTTCATTTTAACACCTCCTGTATGGCCTTCTGCGGACAAACTTGAGCACAAAGTCCGCACCCAGTACACTGAGGAGATATCGTGATCGCTTCATTATCTATATAAATGGCAGGGCATCCTAATTTCTTGATACAAATCTTACAACTGATGCATAACTCTAAATCAACAGCATATTTGTCAGGAGTTTTACAGATCGCGACACATTCCCGTTTGGCGAGGACAACCGACGGGCCCTTAAAGGCCATAGCCTCAGCGGCCGCTTGTTTCATCTCCGTAAAGTTATACGGATCCACGATTTTGATCAATTCTACCCCGCATGCCCGAACGACTTCAGCAATATCGATTACTTTGTTCGTTGTGCCCATTGCGGTTCGATTAATCCCCGGATGGGGCTGATGCCCAGTCATTGCAGTTGTACTATTATCCAAGATAACGATTGTGATGTCAGCATTGTTATACACGGCATTCGTAAGCCCAGCGATTCCGGAGTGGAAAAAGGTTGAATCTCCAATAAAGGCAACATGTTTCCTTCCCGGCTCGACTCGACTCATACCCGCGGCTTGAGATATTCCAGCCCCCATACAAAGACAGGTATCGAGCATATCTAAAGGAGCTGCTGTTCCGAGCGTGTAGCAGCCTATATCACCGCAAAAGACAGCATCCTGAGCCCTTCCTATTTCTTTAAAAGCGAGAAAACTAGCTCGATGCGGACATCCAGCGCATAAAACAGGAGAACGGGCTGGCAAGGTGGGTATATTAACCTTCGCTATGGGCATTGACTCTGTCAGGTTAAAATGGCGAATTAATATAGCCTTTACCTTATCAACATTCAACTCCCCTTCGCGCGGAACAAGGTGGTCATTCTTACCTGAAATTTTAGTGTCAAGGCCGTTTTGCCACGCCATCATTATGGCCTGATCCTCGACAACAGGCTCCTGCTCCTCGATCACTAGGATGCTCTGGCAATGATTTAAGAGTTCCAGCACCGGCTGAGGAGGGAGCGGATAAGGGGTACCAATTTTCAACAGAGATGGCTCTAAGTTCAACTCCTGACAGGCTTCAAGGACATAATTATAGGAAACTCCGCACGCGATGATCCCAAGATCCCCTTTGAGGTTTAAGGTGTTGAATTTGGAGCTATTAAAATCTTCAGCAATGACTGGCTGCAGCTTATTGAGTTCAATGTGTTTTTTATAAGACAAACCCGGCATGATGACCCATTTAGAGTCTTTTTCAAAACGGCAGGCGCGGTCTAATTTGACGATTTCTTCTACCTCAACATCCTGACAGGCATGACAGGTTCGGGTTGTAGGCCTCAGAATGACAGGTAAAGAGTACTTTTCCGATAGTTCAAAGGCTTCCTTCACCATATCTTTCGCTTCTTGGGGCGTTGACGGATCAAAGACTGGAAGATTAGCAAAGCTAGCAAATTTGCGTGTATCCTGCTCAGTCTGAGAGCTATGCGGACCAGGATCATCCGCTACGACGAGGACAAGTCCACCCTTGACCCCGATATAAGCCAGGCTCATTAAAGGATCAGATGCAACATTAAGTCCCACTTGTTTCATCGAAACGAGCGCACGTGCTCCTGTGTAGGAAGCACCCGCCGCTACTTCAAGAGCTACTTTTTCATTAACTGACCACTCCGCATAGAAGCCATATTCAGTCGCGACTTTTGCTAGTGTCGTTAAGACTTCAGACGACGGGGTTCCAGGGTATCCTGCTGCAACATTGACTCCAGCTTCTACAGCTCCTCTAGCAATCGCTTCGTTTCCCAT
>PKWS01000312.1:0-412 GCA_003132105.1 Desulfosporosinus sp. | reverse complement strand
ATACCCTTGTTTCTGTAACGGGAAAGCGTTCCATCGCTTGATACAGCTTGCAAGAGTAAGGAAATTGTTGAAGCCGGGATATGCAATTATCAAGAGTATCAACCAAATCTATTGCTGCTTTTGGTG
The DNA here is from genome assembly GCA_003132105.1 of Desulfosporosinus sp. Lineage (GTDB taxonomy): Bacteria > Bacillota > Desulfitobacteriia > Desulfitobacteriales > Desulfitobacteriaceae > Desulfosporosinus. The sequence goes on along the minus strand of PKWS01000312.1, from coordinate 286 downwards.
CTTTAAGCTTATCAGCAATATAGCTAATAATATTCCTTAAATCCTTTTGTGCCAGAGGTAGGTATTTTAATTCAAGCATTATCCTTGCCTTTCTTATCGGCAAGATCTTTCCTTAAATCAGAAAACACTTCTTCATGAGAATGTTTCGCAAATCTGAAACTGGTCTAATTTGTGGCATGTTATCACCCCTTTATCAGTATAGCATATACTTTATCATAATTACGCTAATTTCTTTTAATACATCTCTCAATTATATCACATATAGGTTAAGCACATGGGCTACAAA
>PKWS01000181.1 GCA_003132105.1 Desulfosporosinus sp. | reverse complement strand
GTTTTGCACACTTGATGCAAGGATTAGTGGCGTATTCTAAGGAAGCGTCGGTGACAGATTTGGTTGAAGCAATTTTACACAAGACGGGGTACAAAGCGATTCTTCAGGCAGACGATACACCGGAATCGGAGACTCGTCTGGAAAATTTACTTGAGTTCCTGTCTGTAACGGCTGAGTATGATGCTAAAGCAGCTCAGTCCTCGCAAAATACGTTAAATGACGGGGTAGACGAGGATGAGGCTGTCCCGGGCTTGAGTAGTTTTTTAGAACAAGTTTCCTTGGTCGCAGATATTGATGAGCTGGACCAAGAGGAAGAAGCGGTGGCTCTAATGACCATGCACAGTGTGAAGGGGTTGGAATTTCCGGTGGTGTTTGTAGTGGGCATGGAGGACGGGATTTTTCCCAGTAGTCGTTCACTCATGGACCCGATTGAATTAGAGGAAGAACGACGGCTCTGCTATGTCGCCATCACCCGAGCGAGGGAGAAACTCTATCTATGTAATGCTGAAATGCGAATGCTTTACGGCAAAACACAGTACAATCGACCTTCATGTTTCTTAGCGGAGATCCCATCAGCTTTAATGACGGATATTGACCCTCTAGATCCACCAAAACGTCGTCCTAGCGCCAAGCCTAAATCGAATTGGACTCGGGAGGGAACGGCGGATCGAACGATCCCTTTAGGCTCAGGTTCATGGGAAAAAGGTTTTGGAAGTACTCTGGTTAGTAAAGTTGGTCAGGTGCATCATATAGGAGACAAAGTGGAACATGCTACGTTCGGTCGAGGAATTATTGTCTCAATCAAGGGAGAAGGCGACAACACTGAACTGGCCATTGTTTTCGACGGTGGAATCAAAAAACTTATGGCTGAATATGCCAAGTTAACAAAGCTGTAACCTAATTCCATCTCACTTAATTATGTAGGAGATTCAACACGCCCCCCACCGAAGTAAACGGAACTTCCCCTAAAAGAAGTGAGAATTTATTAAATATACTGAATTTTTTGATATTAAAATTTTTATTAACTTGAATTGTTGTATATAATCCTGCTATAATAAATGTACCTTTGTTTAGCAAACTATAAGGGGGTGAAAGAAACTAGTTGAAGAACAAAATACGCAGGGGTAATTCATATTGAGAGGATGTCACTAAATGGATTTAACTACAATGCCTTTTTGGGCAGTGGGAGCAGGAATTCTCAGTCTCATATTTGCTTTCTACTTTGCTAAAAGTGTCTTAAATGAAGATCCTGGTAATGACCGGATGCAAGAGATCTCCAAGGCGATTCAAGAAGGGGCTATGGCTTTTCTTAGTCGTGAGTATCGTTCGTTAATTCCAATTGTGGCCATCATCACTATTGTCTTATTTTTTGGTAAGAGCTGGCAAACAGCTGTTTCCTTCCTGGTTGGCGCAACCTTGTCGGCCGTCGCCGGCTATGTGGGTATGGCTATTACAACGCGGGCTAATACTCGTACAACCGAGGCTGCTCGAACAAGTTTGAACAAAGCTCTAGGCGTTGCTTTTCGTGGCGGCGCTGTAATGGGTTTATCTGTTGCAGGTTTAGGCCTCCTGGGTGTAACCATACTTTACTTAGTCTTTAAGGATATCGATGTCATTACTTCCTTTGCCTTTGGAGCAAGTGCTGTCGCGCTTTTCGCTCGTGTCGGTGGAGGAATTTATACCAAAGCTGCGGATGTGGGAGCAGACTTGGTTGGTAAAGTTGAAGCAGGAATCCCTGAAGATGATCCACGTAACCCAGCCACTATTGCTGATAACGTGGGGGACAATGTCGGAGATACAGCTGGGATGGGTGCCGACTTGTTTGAGTCGTATGCTGCTTCAGCCGTTGCTTCTATGTTGGTAGGCGCTACAGTTTACAAAGGTGTTGTCATGAACGGCGTGCCAGGATTACCTGGGATCATGTTGCCTTTACTGTTAGGGGCTGCAGGTTTGATTGCCGCGATAATCGCCAGCTTTTTTGTACGCACTGGAGAAAACGCTAATCCACAAACTGCTCTAAATATGGGACTATGGGGAACAAATCTCTTAACTGCCATTGCAGCTTATGGAATTGTTCACTTGATCTTACCGGCTTCTATTACGGTTAAAGGCGTAATTCTTACCCCTAATACCGTATATATTGCCATTATAACGGGTTTGGTTGTGAATGTTCTGATTGGCTTGATTACGGAATACTACACATCCAATCAGAAGAAACCTGCCCAAATGATCGCGAAGGCTTCGGAGACAGGGGCTGCAACTAATATTATTGCAGGCTTAGCTGTAGGCTTAAAGAGTACTACAGCACCAGTTCTAGTAATCTGTGCAGCTATTTACGTTTCTTTCTCGGCCGCGGGAATCTTCGGAATTGCTATGGCTGCTATGGCCATGTTATCCACAGCAGGCATGGTAGTAGCCATTGACTCCTTCGGTCCTGTCGCTGACAATGCCGGTGGAATTGCTGAGATGGCTGAACTTGAACCTAATGTTCGCAAAACAACAGATAAGCTCGATTCAGTCGGTAATACTACCGCTGCAGTCGCTAAAGGATTCGCAATCGGTTCAGCAGCTTTGACAGCCTTGGCACTCTTTAATGCCTATGCTGAATTAGCTCAACTGGATACGATTAACATCTTAATCCCTACGACCATTATTGGTGTGTTTCTTGGTGCTGCTGTACCCTTCCTGTTCTCAGCATTTTGTATGGAAGCTGTTGGTAAAGCTGCCTTTGAGATGATCGAAGAAGTTCGCCGTCAATTCCGCGAAATTCCTGGAATTATGGAAGGTACTGGAAAGCCTGATTATCGCGCTTGCGTCGATATTTCGACTAAAGCTGCTCTACGGGAAATGATTGTTCCTGGATTGATTGCGGTTTTGATGCCTCTCATTGTTGGTTTCGGCCTTGGTAAAAATGCAATGGGTGGATATTTGGCCGGTGGCACTGTATCTGGGCTGTTACTGGCGATCTTTATGGCGAATGCTGGTGGCGCTTGGGACAATGCCAAAAAGTTTATTGAAGCAGGAAACCTTGGTGGTAAAGGTACTCCGACTCACGCAGCTGCGGTCATTGGCGATACAGTTGGAGACCCCTTTAAAGACACTTCAGGTCCTTCTCTCAACGCTTTAATCAAAGTTATGGGCACCATCTCCCTGATTATTGCTCCGTTTCTGAAATAATTAAGTTTAAACCCTTTATATTATTTGATAATATCTAAGAACTTGGTTACAATTTAGACAACGGATGAAACTCCCCGCAGCAAAGCTGCGGGGACTCTAAATTAACCTTGCTTTCTCAGAAGGTGGGCATTTGTGATGGAGAACGGAGGAATTCCAGTGCAGGATGAAACCCAGCGCGTAGCGACGCTACGCAAGAAACTGGAAGACGCGAACAAGCAGTATTATGGACTTGACCAGCCCCGTATTACGGATTCGGAATACGACGCTCTCATGCGAGAATTACTGGAGTTGGAAGCGAACCATCCAAACTGGGTTACTTCAGATTCTCCCACTCAACGTGTCGGGGGAGAGGTGGCTAAAGAGTACACTAAAGTACGGCATTTAGACCAGCTTCTCAGTTTAGACAATGCGTTTGCCCATGGCGATTTACGAGAATTTGACCGACGAGTACGCCAAGTGGAAGATGTAGTTGAGTATGTTGTTGAGCTCAAAATAGATGGTTTGACAGTTGCCCTAACTTATGAAGATGGGCTTATGGTGCGAGGAGCAACCCGTGGAGATGGGACGGTTGGAGAGGATATCACCGCCAATGTCAAAACGGTGGGATCCATTCCACTGCGCTTGAACGAATCGGTACCCAAGTTAAGTGTCCGGGGAGAAGGTTATATGCCGAAAGCGTCCTTTGCACGTTTGAATGAAGAACGTGAGGAGGAAGGCCAGCCCACATTTGCTAATCCTCGTAATGCGGCAGCCGGATCATTACGTCAACTAAATTCTAAAATAACAGCCCAGCGCAAGCTTGACTACTTTGCATATCAAGTCTTGGCCGCGAAAGAACTGGGACTACATAAACAAACAGANNCGTCATCGTTTCCCCTATGATATTGATGGTCTGGTGATTAAAGTAAATGAGTTCGCTCTTCAGCAGGAACTTGGCTTTACCTCGAAAAGCCCCCGCTGGGCGATTTCTTATAAATTTCCGGCTGAGCAGGTTGAAACTGTGGTTGAAAAAATTATTATCCGGGTTGGACGGACTGGGGTGTTGACCCCCACCGCAGTCTTAAAGGCTGTTTCCATCGCAGGATCCACAGTGAGCCGTGCAACACTGCATAATTTAGATAACATCCGTGAGAAAGATATCCTGATCGGCGACCATGTGCTCATACAAAAAGCAGGAGACGTCATTCCGGAGGTTGTTCGTGTGTTGCTTGAAAAACGCACGAGTAAAGAACGGCTTTTCGAAATGCCAAATCTCTGTCCGGAATGCCAGAGCCCAGTCACCCAAGACGAAGGTGAAGTCGCGTATCGCTGTAAGAGTATCACCTGCCCCGCAAGGCAACGTGAGGGAATCATTCACTTTGTTTCACGCGATGCCATGGCGATTGACGGGTTAGGTCCTGCTGTCATTCAACAACTCCTTGATGCTGAGCTGATTAAGGATGCGGCTGATCTTTACGCCTTAACGTTTGAGGAGCTAACACCGATCGAACGGATGGGAAAAAAATCAGCGGAGAATCTACTTAAATCCATTCAAGATAGTAAAGAACGAGGGCTGGCTCCGTTGATTTTTGCTTTGGGAATCCGCCATACTGGAGAAAAATCCGGGAAAACGTTGGCACAGGCCTTTGGTTCTATGGATAAATTACTGAGCGCAACGGTGGAAGAACTGCAAGCGATCCCGGACGTTGGACCAGCCGTGGCGGAAAGTTTGGTGCAGTTTTTTAGTCTAGAAAGTACCCATTGTTTCCTTACTAAATTGCGTAATGCCAGCGTATCAATGACGGCGGAAAAAGTGTCTAAGCCGCAAATATTTGCTGGTAAAAGCATTGTCGTCACAGGTTCTTTAGAACGCATGGAGCGGAGAGAGATTGAGACACTCATCGAAGAGCATGGGGGAAAAGCGGCCAGTAGTGTCAGCAAAAAAACAGCCTTCGTCGTTGCCGGAGAAAAAGCAGGCTCAAAGCTTGTAACAGCTCATGGACTAGGAATTCCTGTTTTAACGGAAGAGGAATTTGAACAGCTGCTTATTTATCGCTGAACCTCTATCTAGGCCATAGAAGATATACTGTTAATACTGAAAGCCGGTTTCTCCATGTAGAAAAGCCGGCTTTTCCCTTTTTTATTGCCACGTTATCCCATATTTGCTATGATAGAGGGCAAAGTAAGAAACTATCCAAGGGAAGGTGAATTATATGACAATTTCACGTGAAGACGTTGAATATGTGGCAGCATTAGCACGCTTAGAGTTGACTGAAGCTGAGATTCAAGAGTATACCGAACAACTCAACTCCATTTTAGACTACGCGGCTATGTTGGAGCTATTAGACACAGATGATGTGGTGCCTACTGCTCATGCTGTTCCGTTGCACAATGTTATGCGCGAGGACCAAGTAAGACCATCGATTAATCATGAGGAAGCCATGAGGAATGCCCCGGATGGGGAAGAGGGTTTCTTTAGGGTGCCGAGAATAAGTTTGACTTAGAAAGGAGGCATAGGGACTATGATAATAGGTAAATCAGTCAGCGAACTGCATGAGCTTCTCGTTCGTAAAGACGTCAGCTCTACAGAGCTGACGAAAGCATACATCAAGCGTATTCAGACGGTTGACCCTGCGTTACAAGCATACTTGACGGTTTTAGAAGATCAGGCGTTGGGCCAGGCGGCAGAGGTGGATCGCAAGATTGCCCAGGGAGAGGTGCTTTGCGCTTTAGAGGGAATTCCAATGGCGTTGAAGGATAACATGTGCACGGAAGGTGTTCGCACAAGCTGTGCTTCAAAGATGTTGGAGAATTTTATTCCACCCTATAATGCGACTGTGACAGACCGTCTCCAGGCTGCGGGAACGATCTTACTAGGTAAGCTAAATATGGATGAGTTTGCCATGGGTTCCTCAACTGAGAATTCTTTTTTTGCAAAGACTAGGAATCCCTGGGATTTAGGGCGTGTTCCAGGAGGATCTTCTGGGGGGTCTGCTGTAGCTGTAGCTGCGGACGAGGCGGCTTTTGCCCTGGGATCAGACACGGGGGGATCTATTCGTCAACCGGCTGCGTTTTGTGGGGTGGTTGGAATGAAGCCAACTTACGGCGCAGTCTCACGGTTTGGCCTTATTGCGTTTGCGTCCTCACTTGATCAGATTGGTCCGTTGACTAAAACCGTACGGGACAATGCTATGGTGCTGAATGCCATCGCTGGATATGACCCTATGGATTCAACGTCAGTTTCTTATGAGAAGCCAGATTATACTAAGTTTCTAGTCGACAACATTTTAGGCTTGAAGATTGGGGTTCCCCGGGAGTACTTAGGCGAAGGGATTGATCAGGACGTCGCAAGAGGGATTCGAGCTGGCATTCAAACCCTGATCGATCTAGGGGCAGAAGTGTCTGAATGCTCACTACCGCATACGGAGTACGCGATACCAGCGTATTACTTGATTGCAACTGCTGAGGCAAGTTCAAATCTAGCACGATATGATGGGGTGCGCTATGGGTACAGGGCGGAGATGGATGACGTTTTGGGCATGTTTAAGAAGACCAGAGCTGAGGGATTTGGGCAGGAAGTAAAACGTAGGATCATGCTCGGAACCTATGCCTTGAGTTCGGGGTATTATGATGCCTATTATCTGAAAGCCCAAAAAGTCAGAACGCTGATAAAACAGGATTTTGACAAGGCGTTTGAGAAGTTTGATGTTTTGCTCTCCCCGGCGGCTCCGACCCCAGCCTTTAAATTTGGTGAAAAATCCTCGGATCCTTTAGCTATGTATTTATCAGACATAACGACCGTCCCGATCAACTTGGCTGGCATCCCGGCAATTTCTATCCCAGCAGGCTTTGTCAATGGAATGCCAATTGGTATGCAGCTCATGGGTAAAGCGTTTAGTGAGGGGACGTTATACCGAGTAGCTTATACCTTTGAGCAAAACACCCATTATCACACGTTAAAACCAAGTTTGTCTGGGGAGGTGCTTGCGCGTGGTGGTCGCTGACAAATACGAGATGGTCTGTGGGCTGGAGGTTCATGCTGAGCTCCAAACCAAGACGAAGATTTTCTGCGGATGTACAACGGAGTTTGGCGGGGAGCAAAACACGCATGTTTGCCCGGTGTGTCTCGGTATGCCTGGAGCGCTCCCAGTTCTTAACCGTGAAGTTGTAAATTATGCGATTAGGGCTGGTTTAGCGTTGGATTGTGAGATTGCGGAGTTTTCAAAGTTCGACCGGAAAAACTATTTTTACCCAGATTTGTCTAAGAATTATCAGACCTCTCAATTTGATTTACCCATATGTTTAAAGGGCGGGCTGGAGATAGAGGTCGATGGAGAGAGGAAATGGATAGGGATCACACGGGCCCACATGGAAGAAGATGCCGGTAAACTCGTGCATAGCGGGGAGACTATCTCAACCTCTAACGAGTCTTCCGTTGACTATAACCGAGCCGGAGTGCCACTTCTAGAAATCGTTTCGGAGCCCGATATGCGCTCGATTCCGGAAGCTCTAGCCTATCTCGAAAAATTGGTTCAGATCCTCGAGTATACGGAGGTATCGGATTGCCGTTTGGAACAAGGCTCTGTTCGCTTTGATGTCAATGTTTCGCTTAGGCCCCTTGGAACGAAAACCTTGGGAACCCGTACAGAAACCAAGAACTTAAATTCCTTTAGCTCAGTTCGGCGGTGCATGGAGTATGAAGTGGCTCGGCAAGCTCGAACGTTAAATGCGGGTGAAAAAGTGGTTCAGGAGACACGCACGTGGGATGAGGGGCAGGGTATCACTTTAACACTCCGTTCTAAAGAGGAAGCTCATGATTATCGGTACTTTCCTGAACCCGATCTACCTCCTCTGGTTATAGACAGGGACTGGGTGGAAAGAATTCGCAAAACCCTCCCCGAGCTTCCTGCCGCACGCCGTACCCGGTTGCAGGCGTTGGGGCTGTCAGCTTATGATGCAACTGTTATCACGCAAGTAAAAGCTATGGCGGATTTCTTTGATAAAGCCTTAACATACTATGGAGATGCCAAGACGTTGGCGAACTGGGTCATGGGTGACGTTACTCGTTTGCTGAACACAAACCAGTGTAGTGTGCTCGATTCTCCGATTTCTGCCAAACAGTTAACCGAACTTCTCGAACTCATAAGCAAAGGAACTCTTAGCGGAAAGATTGCTAAGAGTGTCCTTGAAGAAATGTACAGCACGGGTAAGGATGCTGGCACGATTGTCAAGGGAAAAGGGCTCGCGCAGATCAGTGACGAGGGGGCATTACTTGGAATTATTGACGACGTGATTTCCGCAAATCCCCAATCGGTGGAGGACTACCGAGCTGGAAAAGATAAAGCGATTGGATTCCTCGTCGGGCAAATAATGAAGGCAACTAAGGGGCAGGCAAATCCAGGGCTTGTCAATCAGTTGCTCAAGGAAAAATTAGCATAGATTTTGGGCCTTTCATACAAATAAAAGACGACCTAACGGGCGTATAAAACGCCTAAGTTAGGTCGTCTTTTCTCTATAAATAGGCTTCTTCCAATGACATGGCTGCGGCTTTAGACTATGGACTGTGGGAATAATTAGACTCTGCCTTTATAAGTATACAGTATAAAGAAATGGATATCCTTCAAACTCGAGGGGTATTATGCTAGTATAAAGGAAACTTACTTCAGGTGGAGTTTCAACTCCATCTGAAGTTTAGTTGAACTTATCCAGGGGCTTAGTGCAACTTGTCTACCACTTAAGAAGTGGGAGTCTAGTGGCGGTTAGCCATCGGATAAAGATTAAGGGAAATCTAGCTGTATACTAAGCTGAATAATTTTCTTGCAGTTTAAGAAGAGGGGTGCGTCTGGCTAATGAGACATTTAGTAATAGTGGATACGACGTTACGCGACGGAGAACAAACGGCAGGAGTTGTTTTCTCAAATCAAGAAAAATTGCGCATAGCTCGATTGCTTGATGAGCTTGGCGTTCAGCAAATTGAAGCAGGTGTTCCTGTCATGGGCGGCGATGAATTGCAAGCCATTCGTGATATTGTTAAATTAGGTTT
>PKWS01000088.1 GCA_003132105.1 Desulfosporosinus sp. | reverse complement strand
TCGGTATTGTAATATACACCGCTGTGGTTTTAAAAATGGGACATTTTTCTGCCCTAGCAGGAGGCCTTGCTCTTTCAATCATTATGATCCCTCTCATTATCCGTTCGACAGAAGAAATGCTTAAACTTGTTTCCCATTCGATCAGGGAAGCTGGTTACGCCTTAGGTATTTCCAAAGGTAAAACTATTTTAAGAATTGTCTTACCGACTGCAGCGAAGGGGATTATCACTGGGGCTATGCTAGCAGTTGCACGTGTTTCCGGGGAAACAGCGCCATTACTGTTCACGGCTTTAGGAAATCAGTACTGGGTCCGTTCTCTGAATGAGCCGATTGCGGCTTTACCTGTCCAAATTTATCAGTATGCTACGTCTCCCTATAAAGAGTGGCATCAGCAAGCCTGGGCAGGAGCTTTAGTTTTAATTTCTCTGGTAGTTATTCTGAATTTGATTGCGCGTTTAGCATTTCGCTCGCGGAGCAACTAGAAGGAGGTGGCTTTCTAAATGGGTCAGAGTTTAAGTGTTCGTAACCTTGAAGCATGGTATGGGTCTAATAAAACCCTTAAAGGCATAAACATGGAAATCACTCCAAATCAAGTAACGGCGATCATCGGGCCTTCGGGGTGCGGTAAATCAACCTTCGTCCGTTGTATTAACCGTATGCATGAAACCTTACCAGGGACAAAAGTAAAAGGTGAAATCATTTTGGATGGCGAAAGTATTTATGATCAAGATCCCGTGGCGTTACGTAAAATGGTTGGCATGGTGTTTCAGAAGGCGAATCCGTTTCCTTCCATGAGCATTTATGAAAATGTTGTGGCTGGGCTAAGACTTAATGGGATGAAAAGTAAGAAAAAGTTAGAAGCTAGTGCGGAGAAGAGTTTACGCATGGCGGCGTTGTGGGATGAAGTGAAAGATCGCCTAAATTATTCAGGAATGAGCTTGTCAGGTGGACAGCAACAGCGTCTATGCATTGCTAGGGCACTGGCGGTAGAACCTTCAGTACTGCTCATGGATGAACCAGCTTCTGCCTTGGATCCGATTGCAACTACGCACATTGAAGAATTAATCAGGAAACTAAAAGAAAATTATACAATTCTCATTGTGACGCATAATATGCAACAGGCCGCCCGCATAGCAGATTCCACGGCGTTCTTTCTTAACGGAGAACTGGTGGAACATGGACCGACTTCCGAGATATTTACTAATCCACACGATAAACGAACTGAAGACTATATTACAGGACGTTTCGGATAAAGGAAACTTGCTTCAGGTGGAGTTTCAACTCCATCTGAAGTTTAGTTGAACTTATCCAGGGGCTTAGCGCCACTTATCTACCAATTAGAAGTGGGAATCTTAGTGGCGGTTAGCCATCGGATCATGAAGGGGGATAATCAATGCGTCAGTCACTCAATGAAGGACAGCTAATATTGACCAACTTACTTAATGACATGGGCAAAGAAGTCGAAAGAATCCTACAAGGGTGTATGGAATCCCTAAAATCTCTTGACCGGACACAGGCAGAGTTTTGGATTGCTGAGGATCAATTGGTCAACGATTTTGAGAGGCAAGTGGATGATGAGTGTGTGCGTTTGATCGCAACTCAGCAGCCCGTTGCTAAGGACTTACGGAAGATTATTTCGGCGATGAAAATATCAACAGATCTTGAACGGATGGCCGATTTGGCAATCGGCATTGCTAAGGTGGTCTGCAGAATTGAGGGACCTCTCTGTAAACCGCTTATCGACATTCCCCTGATGGCTGAAAAGGCACTTGCCATGATGCGGCAGGGCTTAGAAGCTTACAGTCACGAAGACCTGATTCTGGCACAAGGTCTTGCACTTCAAGATGACGAAGTTGATCATCTGTGTAATCGAGTAACGCGTGATTTATTAGTCATTATGACCAAATCACCCGAAAACTTAGATCAAGGGATGTACTTGACTTTTGTAGGCCGCTATCTCGAACGTTTTGCTGATCATGCAACAAATATCGGGGAAAGTGTGATATATATCGCGACAGCCGAACGGAAGGACCTTAACTAATAATTTCAAAGTTAGGACCACAGGGGAAGGGTGGCATCAAGCCATTTTTTTACTGTGGTTAATATTTTTTGACCTTGTGGGAGTGTTGGTTTATACTAGGATAGGTAGACCATTGATATGAGGTGTAAGGTTGACGAAGAAAGTTGCAGTTGTCACTTTGGGATGTCCAAAGAATCAAGTAGACAGCGAGATAATGTCTGGATTACTTGCCCAAGATTATATCTTTATAGAAAACCCCGAAGAGGCAGATATTATTGTAGTCAATACCTGCACATTTATACAATCGGCAAAGGAAGAATCGATTGAAACTATTTTTGAGATGTCTCGCTTGAAGAAATCTGGTTCGTGTCAGACGCTGATTGCGACAGGGTGCTTGGCGCAGCAGTACGGGAAAGACTTAATGCAGGATATTCCTGAATTAGATGGTGTGCTGGGAACTGGAAATATTGATGAGATTACCAAATTAGTTCAAGCTTCCCAGGGGACACGAACGATGCTTATCAAAGGAGGAACACCTAAGTTTCTTCATGATGAGTTGATGCCCCGTAAACGATCCACTCCCAATTATTTAGCCTATGTAAAGGTTGCAGAGGGTTGCGATAACTACTGTACTTACTGTGTTATTCCGTATGTGCGCGGACATTTTCGCAGCCGCCCGGAAGAATCGGTAATACGCGAAGTCCAGGAAATGGCCGCTCAAGGGGTTAAGGAAATTATGGTTATGGCCCAGGATACCACGCGCTATGGGCACGACCTTTATGGAGAACTCCGCCTTCCTCAGTTAATTCAGCAGCTCGCTCGTATCGAGGGTATTGAATGGATTCGGCTAATGTATTGTTATCCTGAACGGTTTACAGATGAACTGATTGAAACTATGCGTCAGGAACCCAAAGTTTGTAGGTATATTGATTTGCCGTTGCAACATGCGGATAATAAAATATTAAAAGAGATGAATAGACGCGGAACAATAGAGGAGGCTGAAACGCTCATTGAAAAATTGCGCGACGCCATGCCGGACATCACCGTTCGGACGACCATGATTACAGGTTTTCCAGGAGAGAGTGAACAGGAATTTCAAACTATGGTAGATTTTATTGAGCGCGTTCAGTTTGATCGTCTCGGGGTGTTTACCTATTCCCAAGAAGAGAATACACCAGCGGGTCAAAGAGAGGATCAAATTTCACCAGATGTTCGTGAACAACGCCGAGAACAGATCATGCAGATCCAACAAAAAATCTCCCTGGAGAGACAACAACGTTGGGTTGGACGGGTCGTTACGGTGATGCTTGAGCAGAAACAGCCTGACGGACAGTGGATGGGACGGACTGAAGGCGACGCTCCAGAAATCGATGGACAGGTATATATCACAGGTACGCAGACCTCACTTCAGGTGGGTGACATGATCAAAGTTTGCATCCTTGAGGCGGATAACTATGATTTAATAGGAGAGGTTGTTTCGTGAATCTACCCAATCGCTTAACAATGGCCCGGATTATCTTAATACCGGTGTTTATGACCTTTTTACTTCTTAAAATTCCTGAAGGTCATGAGCTTTTTCCCCATCAAGATGTTGTGGCAGCAATCATCTTTATTTTGGCTGCCGCGACGGATGGCTTAGATGGCTATATCGCTCGCAAGCGTCACCAGGTTACGAATTTGGGTAAATTCATGGATCCGCTTGCCGATAAACTTTTGGTTTCCGCTGCCCTGATCTCTTTGGTACAGCTTGGAGAGGTGTCGGCTTGGGTTGCTTGGATCATCTTGGCGAGAGAGTTTGCCGTGACAGGACTACGAGCCATAGCGGCTGTGGACAGAGTTGTAATCAGTGCTAGTAAACTCGGCAAAATTAAGACGGTTTCCCAAGTTATTGCGATTACGGCAATATTACTGCATGACTGGCCTCTTTCCTTAATCGGGCTTCATATTGGCCAACCTTTTTTATACATCGCCTTGTTTTTTACTATCATCTCAGGTCTTGATTACTTGCTCAAAGCTGGTAAACTATTACATAAGTAGGTTCATGTTTATTTCATCAGACAAGTTTGTTTGGTAAAAGAAAGAGACGATTAAGGGCACAAAGCATCGTGCTACTAATCTTCTCTTTTTTATTGAATGACACGTTATAATTGTATATTTTTGGCTTATTTGGGTATAAGATCTTCTCTCAAACTGATATACTCCGTGATATAATGTCGATATTGCATGAAGTATAGCATAATGGAGGAAGATGAGATGGAAAAACAGCGAATACTGCTGATAAGTCTAGTCGGTTTCCTGATATTTGGCTTGTTATTAGGGGGTAAGGTTGTCTATCAAAAAAATTGGCTGGATGTTTCAATCTTGCATCAAAGTCAACAAATACCAGGCGTCATTTCCTCTAAAGTTGTGAATAATAATGGCCTGAAAGAGATGGATGTGGTTACTAACAAGATTACCAACCTCCGTCAAGCTAGTCTTGCCCTCCAAAAATTAACCGATAATTTACCGATTCGATTCCTTGACCGAAATAATGATTCCCTTAATAAACTATTTGGCCAAATGCAGTTTGCTTTACAAGAAGGAATTGCACGCGGGAATTTCACAGAGATGGCACAAAATGTTAGAACGCAGGCTGAAAAAGCTGGAATTCAGCTCGAATTAGAAATAGATAATGATGCCATTTACGTTATCTTAAATCAAGGGGATGCTCAACTGCTTGAAGTAGTTGAACGGCATGGGCCAGTAAAATATTTACCAACTGAAAAACAATAAGGCATATGAAAGAAAATAACAAGTCAAAGATGCCTTGGATATTTTGCGTCAGACAAGGAGGTATGTTTACCTCATAGCGGGGCTATTAGGTGAACCTGCCGACGCAGTATGACACAAAATAGACTGGCATACTGACTTGTTATTTTTTTGAAT
>PKWS01000113.1 GCA_003132105.1 Desulfosporosinus sp. | reverse complement strand
CTTCAAGGAAAAGGAAGAAGAATCAAGTACAAGTTGTAAAACTTCTGAGGTTTACTGGAATCACCCTAAAAAGACTTGCTTCTAAGCAGTCTTTTTAAGTTTTCAGTCAGAAAGTATAACTGACAGNNCCAGCCAAGTTTTCTTTATCTCGAAAAATATGTTGCATGTTGTCCCTAGATACGGTAGGATAAATATGTGCCTGTTTACTATCTATAAGTGATTATGGTTATATTAGATTATGGTTGGGTAGTTACAATAATGGAGGTGGACAATTATGCTTACAACGTTTGGATTTATTACGCCTATGACAGCAGGTATAGTTCTTGTCATTGCTTTGGTTGTTTATGGGCCAGGAAAGTTGCCGGAATTAGGGAAATCATTGGGTAAAGGGATAAGAGAATTTAAAGCTGCCAGTGAGGGAGACGACAAAAAGGAAGAAGTTAAGACTGAAAAGATAGAAATGAAGATAGAAAAAGAATAATGGAAATGAAAAATACGGGGCCAATAGTTGGCTCCGTATTTTTGCAGTGTGTAAATTTAAAAGTGGATCAAACTTGTAACGGATTAAATTTGTCCTTGGCTTTTTGAACTTCTTGAGCCTCAGCATCGCTCGTAGGATACCAGCCCTTTTGGTTCATAATATTGTAAAGGTTTTCATGAATACTATGTTCTTCGGTAAGAATATCTTTCAGGTTCTGCCTTAAATTAGCACAGGTCGATTCTGTAATGAACGTATTCACAGTGGAAGTAATATGTTTTTCGCTTGTCAGCAAGTCTGTCAAAATTTCTTGTTCTGACATTGTGTTTTGAGTAGTCAACCTCATCCCGTCCTTTCTTTAGTTTATTGATGAGAATTCAAATAATTAAGTAGGGTATCATAATGCTTACGATGTTGCTTAGAAATATTAGAAAGTTCGGTACCAATCTTTTGATCTTGGACCGATTGGGCGGCTTGAGAAAACTTATGGACTAGCAAAGCTTCCGCCCCAAGTTGGTCATTTAAAATGGCCAAGTTTCTAGCAGTTAATTCAGGTTTCGATGTGTTCATGATAATTCTCCTCTCGGTACAATTTAACACATATATAGAATGCCTCATTGAGGATAAATTATATCTGTTAAATAGTGGGAAGGGACTTAGTGCTATTGAGTTTGGCAACACTATTTCGGGGAAGGAACTTTTTTTGAAGGAGAAATCAGGTTATGAATAGATTAATCTATACGTTTGTTTCGAAAGTCTTTCCGCTCGTTAAACAAGAATTAAATAAGTGGCAACGGATGGCTGCCCAGTTACCTGATTCCCGCCTAAGCCAGCAAGCCACAGAAAGTATCCGTTCAAAAGCGTTTCATTGCCAAGGGGGAAGTATTTTCGCGCTTTATCCGGGTGTGAATAGGGCTGAAGCGATTCAATTTATTGTTGCTTATCAAACCATGAGCGATTATCTTGATAATTTGGTAGATAGCCTTGAGATTCAGGATGAATTGGCATTTTCTCAGTTGCATTTGGCCATGCAAGAAGCTTTGAATCCTGAGGCGGTTGCATCGGATTATTATTTGTATTACCCTTATCGAGAGGATGGAGGGTATTTAGAACAATTGGTCAAGACCTGCCAAGAAAGCCTCAAAAAGCTACTGTCGTATAAAATAGTTCAGGAAGAAGCTATTAAGTTAGCGAAACTCTATTCCCACTTACAAACCTACAAGCACTTGGCGCTGGAAGAACGGGAAGAAAAAATGTTAAACTGGATCAACCCATACTTAGATGAGTATCAGGAGATAACTGCATGGGAATTTGCCGCTGCGACAGGGTCAACCTTGGGGATTTTCTGTCTCTATGCTGTTGCTTTCGATCCCCAATTGACGGAAAGACAAGGGCAGAAGATTAGCCAGGCCTACTTTCCATGGATATGTGGCCTCCATATATTATTGGATTATTTCATCGATCTACGCGAAGACCGAGAGACGAGTCAGTTGAATTTTGTAGCGTATTATGAACATACCGGTATGGCGTTTCAGCGTCTGCATCTGTTTGTAGAGAATTCCTTAAAGCAAACGGAGCGGCTGGATCATCCAAAGTTCCATCGAGCGGTTGTCCAAGGGCTTCTCGCCATGTATCTGTCCGATGAAAAGGGTATGGACACGGATATTCGCTCCGTAACGAAGCAACTGTTAAGGGATAGTGGGCTGGGAGTTAATCTTCTCTATTGGTTGTGTTGCCAATTGAGAAAACATAAGTCTCTTTAAGAAGATAGGCAAGCAAAGCAAAACAAAGCTAAGCTAGCTAACAGCACGTACATAGGGGAATTAAGCAGGGACCAAACATGCGTATTAACGATGCGCTTGTTTGGTTCCTGCTCTTATAGTGACCCTAATTCGTACGTTGTAAGATTGAGTCTGCCAAATGAACAAGGGTCGATTTATAAGGACTGCCAGGGATTTTATCTAAGCTAGCTTTGGCATGACTGATACATTGAGTGGCTGTTGCATAGGCTTGATCAAGGCATCCTGAACAAATAAGAGCTTCTTTGATACTTTGGACCCCAAGACGTGAGATCTTACGTGTTTTCATGATTTCTCTAAGCCAGTTTCCATAAATGGGGTTATCCAAGAGATAAAGAATTGGAAGTGTTATGTTTCCATTAACGAGATCGGCACCCACTGGTTTGCCAAGAGAGTCTGCATCTCCACTGATATCCAAAATGTCATCGGTGATTTGATAGGCGTAGCCAATGTTTAGTCCGTATTCTAGCATCTGGGTCAATTCTTCTGAAGAGGCCCCTCCAAGGATAGCCCCTGATTGACAGCAGGCAGCCAGAAGCTTCCCTGTTTTCTTGGTAATCCGTTGAAAATAATGTTGCAAGCTGATAGAACTTGAGAATTGCTCATCTGCTTGATTGACTTCTCCCTCACACATGGCTTGAATTGCTTCGACAAGGTAGCCCATACTGGAAAGTAATTGATGTGTCGAAAGAATATTGAAGGCTTCAGCAAAGAGGTAATCCCCTGTCAGAATGGCTGCGTGATCCCCATAGAGGGAGTTTACGGTTGGTTTTCCTCGCCGGGTAGCCGATTCATCGATAACATCATCATGAACTAGGGAGGCCATGTGAATAAGTTCTGCAGCAACAGCCGCTTGGATTATCAATGGATTTAAGGGGGCAAAACACATACCACTATAAAGAGTGAAGAGTGGCCGAATTCTTTTACCACCAGATTGCAACAGACTAATACAGGTTTGTTGAATGAGACCATCAGCTTTACTGAGCACGGTCTGTAACTTATCTTCAACAAATAGCAGTTCAGGAAATTGAAGCGTGGGAATTGACGTGTCCGTGGTGTTATAAAGTTGTTGTATACTCATAGTATCAGCCTCTACCCTCTATCATAATA
>PKWS01000343.1 GCA_003132105.1 Desulfosporosinus sp. | reverse complement strand
TGACTATTTCACCGATCACTACTTTTTCTAATCCTTTATTCAAGTTCGCGACATCCTCGACTTCAATCCCGCCACGGGTTAACGTTTCAGCTAACTCTTCTGCGCTCTGGTCGACATCAACTAGCTCGCGCAACCATTCTAAACTGACTTTCATGACCTTCCCCCCTTAAAACTGTTGTAAAAATCGCAAATCATTATCAAACAAGAGCCTCATGTCTTCAATTCCAAATTTCAGCATGGCGATTCGCTCGACTCCCATACCAAAGGCAAATCCAGTAACTTCTGACGGATTATATCCGCCCATTTTTATGACTTTGGGATGAACCATTCCGGACCCTAATACTTCTATCCATCCAGTCCCTTTGCAGAGACGGCAGCCCGCTCCCCCACAAAGCATACAGGAAATATCCACTTCTGCGCTTGGCTCAGTAAAGGGAAAAAAGCTCGGCCTTAAACGAATTTCTCTGGATTCGCCAAACATTTGGCGGGAGAAATTCAAGAGAATCCCCTTGAGATCTGACAAACGGATCCCACGATCCAGAACCAGCCCCTCTACTTGGTGGAACATCGGGGAATGGGTCGCATCGTCATCATTCCGATAGACTGTCCCGGGCGCAATAATTTTCACGGGGAGCGCCGGGCAGAGCTTCTCCATGGTTCGAATCTGTACGGGAGAAGTGTGCGTTCGCAGCAAAATCTCTTCTGTAATATAAAAGGAATCTTGCATTTCGCGAGCCGGATGCTCCTTTGGTAGATTAAGGGCTTCAAAGTTATAGTAATCCGTTTCAATTTCCGGTCCTTCAGCAATTTGGAAGCCCATCCCCAAAAAGATATCCTCAATCTCTTCGACGACCTGTGTAACGGGGTGATGATGTCCACGTGTAACACGAACTCCTGGTAGCGTGATGTCAATGCGTTCCGTTGCTAACCGTTTCTGTAGGGACAGCACGTCTAACTCCGCACTGCGTTCTTCCCACGCTTGTTCCAAACGACTGCGCATCTCATTAACAACTTGCCCCATTATTGGCCGTTCCTCCGGAGCTAAGCTACCCATTTGGCGCAACAATGCGGTTAACGATCCTTTTTTACCGAGAACTTTCACTTTAAGCTCTTGGAGAGCTTCTAGCCCGTCTAGCTCCTTCAGTTCTCGTAATGCCTCTTCTCCGATACGTAGTATTTCATTCTTCAAGTTAACCACCCTTTCCCAGTTCAGATAAAGAAAACCTGACTTATGCAAGCCTTCAGGCGCCGGCGGAAGTCTTTGGTTGCACAGATGCCACCCCAAACTTACACTTTCTTACTTGGTATAAATAAAAAAGACACCCGTCCCTTGAAAAGGGACGAGAGTCTACTCTCGCGGTACCACCCTAGTTTGGCCAATCTAGCCACACTTAAGCTCCCGTTAACGGTGGAAACCGGGCCTACCTATGATCAGCAGGCCACTCCCAGGCGAAATTTAACCTCTTCTATGATAAGAGGTGGGTGCTTTCTTAGCTGGCTCACAGTCTTTGGCCATGCCTCCCTGAAAAGAAAACTCTTCTTTTAACCCGATCATCGCATTATTAGCATTATTTGAGTAAATTTGAATAATAACTTGTTCAGAGAAAATTATAGCATAGCTCTTCTATGTTTTACAAGAAATCCTCTGGCGAACAATTTCATAGAGCAATATGCCTGTAGCTATCGCTACATTAAGTGACTCAACGTCTTGAGACATCGGAATCGTAACACACTGAACATCTGCACTCCGAAAGGATGGAGATGTTCCATTGCCCTCGTTTCCTACAACAAGGGCAAGTGGACCCTCCGATAGTTTGGTATGGTAAACCGAACTGCCCTGAATATCTCCCAAGAAGACACTCACCCCCTGGTCCCGACAAAAGCCTAAAATGTCCTCCGGCTGATGGCCAGGCAGAAGGACTAAGGAAAAAATAGCTCCCATTGTACTTCGCAACACTTTGGGATTATATAAATCAACGGTTCCCGGTGTCAAACAGACATAACGTACTCCCGAGGCCAACGCTGTGCGCAAAATGGTTCCTAAATTCCCAGGATCCTGAATACCATCCAGAATAAGCAAGACAGAATTCTGATCAATTTGCAGATCTGCCCAGGTATAAGTCGTTTGGCGTACAACGGCTAAAATTCCTTGTGGTTCTTCTGTTGCACTCATTTTACGAAGAACACGCATATCTACTTCCTCAAAGGGGATACTTCGTTCGCACAGCCTTTTATGAAGGACCTGCCACTCTAGAGTCTCACGTTCCAGGCAAACAAAAACCTTCTTAATAGGAGCATTTCTGCGCACTGCCTCCTCAACGAATCGCCAGCCTTCAACCACAAACAATTGGGCCTCTTCGCGGGCTTTATGCCGCTGCAAAGAGACCACATATTTTACCTGCTCATTCTGCAAGGACTCAATCAACTATACCACCTCCAGGAGCGAGTAAGAAAACTTGACTATTCTTTCTAGTATGCCAAAAAGAGGGTGCATTTGCACCCTCTTTGTTTTCTTTATCCGTTGATTTGTACTTTGGCTACATTTACGATCTCTGTAAACGCTGCAGCATCGCTGATTGCTAGTTCTGCCAGCATTTTTCGATTGACAGTAACTCCAGCTTTCTTCAATCCGTTCATCATGCGGCTGTAGGACAAACCGTTCATACGGGCAGCTGCGTTGATTCTGGCGATCCAGAGCTTACGGAAGTTACCTTTGTTATCTTTTCTATGGGCATAGGAATAAGCTAAGGATTTTAGGACTTGCTCATTGGCTGGACGATAGAGTTTACTTTTCGCCCCACGGTATCCTTTAGCTAATTTTAATATTTTTTTGTGGCGAGCATGTTTAGTTACGCCTTTTTTTACACGGGCCATTCCGAAGACCTCCTTCTAGCACAAATATTTATAGATAAGCAATTAAACTCTTAATGCGTTTCACATCAGACTTGTCCATCACAGTAGATGAGCGCAAGTGTCGTTTGCTTTTCGGTGATTTCTTCTCCAGCATGTGGCTTGTGTATCCATGCATACGGATGATTTTGCCCGTTCCTGTTTTCTTAAAGCGCTTTGCTGCGCCTCGATGGGTTTTCATTTTAGGCATTTACGTAATCCCCCTTTTGGTATTAATCGTGTTTAAGCGTCGCCAAAATCATAATCATGTTTCGTCCCTCAAGCTTAGCTTCGCGTTCGATAGTACACTCTGCTTTACAAAATTCAGCGAGTCTGACGCATAACGTCTTTCCAAGCTCCGGGTGGGTAACTTCCCGTCCACGGAACATAATCGTCACCTTAACTTTATCTCCATCAAGTAAAAAGCGTTGGGCGTTGCGGGCTTTGGTTTCGAAGTCATGATCCTCAATGTTTGGACGCAATTTAACTTCTTTGATTTCCGTATTCTTTTGTTTTTTACGAGCCTCTTTGTCTCGTTTGGCTTGCTCGTACTTGTACTTACCGTAGTCCATAAGTTTGCAGACCGGCGGCTTGGCCGTTGGTGCGATCTCTACGAGATCTAAAGACTTCTCGACTGCTAGGCTCAAGGCATCCCTAGCCGTCATAATTCCAAGTTGTTCTCCTTCTTCACCGACAAGACGAACATCCCGAACACGGATTTCGTCATTTAGTCTTAAGTCCTTGCTAATAAGAAACCACCCCCACTTAAAATATAAGCGCAAAACAAAAAAGACGGATGATTACCACCCGTCTTCTAAACAATCGCAGAGCACACACTAAGCTCAGGACCAGAAGATACCCTAGCGACGAACGCCGTAAGGTGAGAAGCGGATGGCTTCTGCTTGACATCAAATATCATATATTAATAACTAGCCTTTGTCAACACCCCATCTTGACGCAATGTCAACTTGAGCATGATTCACTGATAATATTCCGTCTTAGGTTTCTTTTATATTAACTTCATGGATCATCTTACTCTTAATTTCTTCTTGGAGGAGTGCAATAAATGCCTCAACTGTCATCTTTTCGCCAGCATCCCCTTGGCCGTACCGCCGGACTGCAACCATGTCAGATTCAGCTTCCTGATCCCCCACCACTAACGTAAATGGAATCTTTTCAGTTTGAGATTCTCTGATCTTATAGCCAATCTTTTCTTTGCGTTCATCCGCCTCTACTCGTATATCGAGTTCATTCAGACGGGAGACCAGCGTTTTAGCATATTCGTGATGTCTCTCACTAATTGGCAGGATACGGACTTGAATCGGTGCTAGCCAGACAGGAAAAGCCCCTGCATAGTGTTCTGTCAGTATTGCAATGAATCGTTCGATGGCTCCATACACGACGCGATGAATCATGACTGGCCGATGCTTTTGACCGTCTTCCCCAATATAGTTTAAGTCAAATTTCTCTGGCATCTGGAAGTCGAGTTGAATAGTTCCACACTGCCAAGTCCGATCGAGGCAATCCCTTACATGAAAATCGATCTTAGGTCCATAGAACGCTCCATCACCCGGATTAATCTTGTATCCGATATCTTTCTCCTCTAATGCTTCTTGAAGTGCCTTAGTTGCCGTCTCCCAGTCCTCCTCCGATCCCATGGCCCCTTCAGGACGGGTAGACACTTCAACATCATAGTCTAAACCAAATACTTTATAGAAATAGTCAACTAGCTCAATAACCCCAATAAGTTCTTCCTTGATTTGAGATGGGAGCATGAAGATGTGCGCATCATCCTGAGTAAAGCTTCGGACCCGCAACAACCCATGAAGTGCGCCGGAGAGTTCATGGCGGTGCACTAGGCCCAGTTCTCCTACTCGAAGCGGAAGGTCCCGGTAACTACGGAGCTTTGTCTTGTACATGATCATTCCACCCGGACAGTTCATAGGCTTTATTGCATAATCCTGGTCATCAATTTCTGTGAAATACATGTTTTCTTTATAATGATCCCAATGCCCAGATTGTTCCCACATCGAACGATTAAGGATTATTGGGGTCTTAATTTCCTGATATCCGCGTCTACGGTGTTCCTGCCGCCAGAAATCTTCAAGTGCATTACGTAAAATCATGCCTTTAGGATGAAAAAAAGGAAACCCAGGTCCCTCCTCGTGTAGGCTAAAGAGATCAAGTTCTAAGCCGAGCTTACGATGGTCACGTCGCTTAGCTTCTTCCAACTTAAACAGGTGATCTTCTAAGTCTGAGGGTTTAGCAAAAGCTGTTCCGTAGATACGCTGGAGCATTTTATTTTTCTCGCTCCCCCTCCAGTAGGCACCAGCCAAGTTCATGAGTTTGAAGGCTTTAATGTTTGCCGTTGAAGGAAGATGCGGCCCAGCACAAAGGTCTGTAAAATTCCCTTGAGTGTACATTGAGATTGTGGCATCCTCTGGAAGGCCCTCAATGAGTTCAACCTTATATTTTTCACCCAATTCAGTGAAATGAGTAAGTGCCTCTGCTCGAGAGACTTCTCTCCGTTCGAAAGAATGCTTTTCCTTCACAAGACGGTTCATTTCTTTCTCTATGCTCGCCAAGTCCTCTGGGGTAAAGACATGTTCGGAGTCAAAGTCATAATAATAACCTTTAGCAATCGACGGTCCAATCCCAAATTTCGTCCCCGGAAATAGATTCCCTACGGCTTGAGCCATCAAGTGTGCNNGTAGAGTGCCTTAATACGTCTAATCCTTCATCGCTATCTATCGTTACGATCTCCACGGCAGTATTTTCCGTAAGAGGATAGGATAGATCCTTCATCTTATCATTGACTTTCCCGGCTACCGCTACCTTCGCCAATCCTCGAGAGATGGCGGAAGCAAGTCCTGCTAATGTCGTTCCTGCCTCAACCTCGCGAATTGAACCGTCTTTTAAGGTGACCTGAATCATTAAAATCATTCCTTCCCAATTTATATTAAAAAAATAAAAAACTCCCGTCCCTACTAGGGACGAGAGTTAACTCCCGTGGTTCCACCCAATTAAAAGGTCATAAGCATTACCTTTCACTTGATATCCCTTAACGCGGGGAACGGCTAAGCTTACTTATTTCAGCTCAACACTCAAGGGTGGTTTTCTCCTGTACGTTCGTGAGAAATGCTTTCAGCCATGNNATTCATTGCTTGTAAATTATTCGGTAGGATTTTTCGTTAATCTATTATAACAATAATCTTTCACATGTCAAAATTTTTCACATAAGGGACACCCTTGACAATCGCGAACTCTATCCCCAAAGACACTTCTAATAGTTTTTAACGTATCTTTGAAACCCTCATAACGAATATGCAACGTAATTTGGCGGGGTGCAACGGCAATCAAAGCACTGACCAATAGATCTTCATACCCTAACTCATGGACGTTGTCGAGCTGGTAATCCTCGAGGAATAGATGCGTGACTTTGACGCCTTCATTGTCATAAAGATGGAATTTTCCTTCTGGAGTCATTCCAACGTGTAAATACTCTAATTGTGGTTTTTGGCTATCCAGAAAGTGTTTTAAAAGCAGGATAAAGTCCATGTATTCTTTTTCAACAACGTACTCCTCAAGGGCGTACTCCACAGCTTTATTGACTTCACTTTTATACTCATGAGCACGGAAACGCAAAAAACCCTCTATGTCAAAAACAGAACTATGATCTAAGCAACTTAAAATCTGGGTTACGAGGCTCGTTTTGCGGTTCACGCTATAACCCCGCACTTGCCCCAGTCCTTTATTTAGATAATCCAAAGCCTTTTCAATCACCGTTTGCCAATTGTCTTCCATTAGTTGATCTTTTTTTTGGATTATCTGGCGAACATGTTCTTTCTCCCAATGTCTTAAAATTGTCTCTGCCAAGGCATTCGCCAAGTAATAACGATGGATTTTTTGAACCATATCCTCATTTTTTGTCGCCTCCAACGAAGGGTCATCAAACTTGCACTCAATAAGCCAGCGTTTTCCCTGCCGCAGTTCAACGATTTGTAAAGGAAGTTGCTCTTTATCACGTAGTTCGCTTAAGCATTCACAGATACTCTCC
>PKWS01000315.1:2491-7444 GCA_003132105.1 Desulfosporosinus sp. | reverse complement strand
GTTTCCCGCCGGCCATGCGACAGGGATGTCGCATTGGCCGGGTACCCTGCCCTCTTGCATCAAGGATTAAAGCCCTAGTTTGTCACGACAATCGCGTGGTCGAGGACGTGTCTCGCGACCCTCTTACTCGTACCTCAACGCCGTCATCGGCTCCAGCTTCGCCGCCTTCAACGCTGGATAAAACCCAAAGAACAGTCCCACTCCGATCGAGAAGGAAACCGCAAATAGAATCGCCCAGCCCGACAAGAGTGGAGGCCAGTGCAAAAGATGCGCCACCAGCTGCGCACTCCCTACCCCCAAAGCAATGCCCACAATTCCCCCAACAAGGGATAATACAATCGCTTCTAATAAAAATTGTACTAAAATATCGCGTTCTTTGGCTCCCACAGCTTTGCGCAACCCAATTTCTCGCGTGCGTTCCGTCACAGAAACTAACATAATATTCATAATTCCGATCCCACCTACTAAAAGGGAGATACCGGCTACCAACCCAATAAAGCTTGTTAGAATGCGTGTGATCTGATTCGCCGATTGCACCAATTGCTGAACATTAAAGGCCTCATACTGATCCGTTGTCCCGTGACGCACGTTCAGTAATCGCTTGCCGCTAGAGATCGTACCTTCCAAATCCGTTTCAAGATAAGTTGCTCCTTCCAATTGGTCAACACGCGTAGATTGGAAAATATCTGACCAAGTTCCCCAGGGGATATAGGCATAGGCATTCTTAGGTCCCACGTCAAATTGGGCAAAGGCTGACTTATCCTTGGCCAAAACCCCAATTACCCGGCAAGGCACATTTTGAATAATCACCTGCTGCCCTAGAGGATTTCCGGCACCGAAGAAATTTTCTCTTAAGGTCTGATCAATCACAACCACGCGCCGATCAGCCGAAAACTCTTCTTCCGAGAAATACCGTCCTTTGGCAATTTCCCGACGACGTAGATCTGCAAATTGAGGGGGCGTCCCCACAATCATGGCTGAAGACCGTTTTTGATTCACCTCTAAAGCGGCATACTCTGCACTCGTCGGAATTAACGTTTTGACTTGCGGTAAGGCCCGTCTCAAACTTTCCCCATCCTGAATCGTCAAGCGCTCTCCAACTGATTGACCAGTTTGCCCCACCGATTTCCCGTACAATACAAACAAGTTAACCCCGCTTTTTTCCATTTCCTGCATGATAGCAGCCTTACCGCCGAGTCCAATGGTGACGACCGCGATGACCGCCGCAATCCCTATAATAATTCCAAGCATCGTCAGCGCTGTACGAAGCTTATTAGTCCGCAAGCTAAAGAGTGCTCCGCGCAAGCCTTCTAAGAAGCTCATGTGCCTCCACTTCCCGTATCAGGCGTTACCGGCAGCCCTTCCGAAAGTTGATTTGAGGGATTCAAGACCACCAAGTCTCCAGCCTTTAAACCAGAAGATATTTCCTGATGCGTGTCATTCCCTATACCAATCTTCACTTCCGACTTATGAAGACTTCCCCCTTGGATACAGTAAACATAATTTTTGCTTCCTTCTTGAAAGAGAGCTATTTGAGGGACAGCCAAGACCCCTTTCTTGGTCGCCACTATTATTTGCATACTCACAGTAGAACCTGGCTTCAGCCCAGCAGGCACTTGATCTAAGTGAATCCTCACTCCCACCGTCGGCAAAGCATTTCCCTGAACGCTTGGTTGAGAGACCGCCTCTAGGGCAATCTGGTCAATGGTCCCTTGAACAGAGGTATTCCCCAGCACTTTACTGGTAACCGTCACTTTCCCACCAAGTTGAACCTTCCCCGCATCCACTTCATTCAGCTGCGCCTCGACGTTCATCTGTGCAAGATCTGCCACTACTACAAGCGGCTGTTGCACAGGAGAGAGGTTTCCCTCCTGTGCATTGACCTCGATAACTGTTCCAGCAATAGCTGCTTTATATATCATTTGCCCCTGTTGTATCTGGGTCGTATCGAGGGTTACGAGGATTTGCCCCACTTTAACGGAATCCCCAACCTTCACTGCCACCTTTTTTACAAGACCAGGGTTTAAAACTCGCGCCTCTTGGCGAGACACCGGTACCAGGTTCCCTGTCGCAAAGACTTCTTCTTGCATCGAGATGGGAGCAACTGCAATGGCCTTGACCTTTACAGGACCCCGATCTCTTCCCCAAATCCACCATACGCCGCAAGCTAATGCCAAAACAAATACTATCCCTATTCCCCACCAAAGAGGCTTCTTCACTGTATCCCCTCCAAACTCTCCATTACTGCCAAGCAAATTCTACGCCAGCGATGTATAAATACACATGCATTATCTATTGTGCCCGTATAAAGCTTTCAAATATTCTTTCCACTAAATCTTGTCTAAATAAAGTCCCCGATAGAACCATGCCAAGCCATGGATCTATCGGGGACAGTGTAACAACCCAACATAATTTCAAATGTTTAGGTCATTTTATTCGTCTTAAGTTGGATGTTTCTAATTGCAGCACTTCAACCTTGGCCTCAATGCGTTCCAATGCTTGTCCAGTCTTTTGGTTATGATCCATTTGAATTTCACGAAAATCAAANNTTCGCATTTCGGTTTGCATTTGATATATTTCTGCGAGAAGCTCCATAACTTTTTGATCCATTTGAACACCTCCTTGCACAATATGATTATAACATAATTTGTAAGCTATTAATGGTCCAAAATAAAATATTCTTCCACCGAATCTTGCCAAAATAAAATCCCCAACAGACCCATGCCAAGCAAAGATCTAATGGGGACAGGTTAGAACCACATACTTATGGTAAAACAATAACAGGCTTGTTTTTTGACGGTCGAAACAACAAGAAATTCCGACCAATAACTTGTACAAGGTCAGCTTGAACTTGTCCTGCCAGTTCATCTGCTACGCTTTGCGGATCTTCTGAACAATTTTGTAAAACCCGGCACTTTATGAGTTCCCGAGCTTCCAGAGTCTGGTCCGTTTGGGTGACCACTGTTTCCGTAATTCCGCCCTTACCCACTTGCAGAATCGGATCCATTTCATTTCCCATGGCTCTTAGATGACGTTTTTGTTTACCTGTTAACACTAAACTATTCCCCCCTAAACCATTACTCCTACACCCAATCAAACCTCACGCCAGCAATCTCAACTTTATCTCCTTCTTTGATTCCTTGCACGCGGAGAGCTTCATCGATCCCCATGGCTTTCAAGATATTCTGGAAACGGTAGACACTCGCTTCCCGCTCAAAGAAGGTCATCTTAACATGTTTTTCAATTTCTTTTCCTACGACCATAAATAGATCATCTTCTTTAAAAATTTCAAACCGCTTATCAGACTGTGCTTTTGTAACGAGGTGATCAACGGGAAGATTAATAATCTCTGGGGTATCCGGCAAGAGCTGTGCAATTCGATACATCAAGGCTTTTAACCCTTCTCCAGTCGCTGCAGACACTGGGAAAATTTCGTGACGATCCCCTACCGCTTCTTTCAAGCGCTGTAAATGGCCCTCAGCACTCGGAATATCCATTTTGTTGGCCACAATAATCACCGGTCTCAGAGCAAGCTCCGGACTATAGAGACGTATTTCTTCCTCAATAATCCTCAAATCCTCGAATGGATCCCGTTCTTCCGACCCCGAGATATCCAAAACGTGCAAAAGCAAGCGTGTTCGCTCTGTATGGCGCAAAAATTCATGCCCTAAGCCCGCCCCCGAATGAGCACCCTCGATAAGCCCTGGAATATCCGCTATGACAAAACTCTGTCCATCCTCCAGCTCGACCACGCCTAAATTCGGAATCAAGGTGGTAAAATGATAATCGGCAATCTTCGGCCTGGCAGCGGACACTTGCGAAATGATTGTTGATTTTCCCACATTCGGGAAGCCGACCAGTCCTACGTCTGCCAAGAGCTTTAATTCCAGCCGGAGCCAGTTCTCCGCACCAGGTGCTCCGTTTTCAGCCAAGGTTGGGGCTTTATTGGTATTGCTCATAAACCGAGCATTACCTCTTCCTCCCCGACCACCGGCAGCAACCACGACACGCTGTCCATGCTCAGTTATATCAGCAATTGTTTCCCCAGTACCGTCATCGAGAACGACCGTACCGACCGGAATGCGCAGAACAATGTCTTCTCCGCTTCTACCGCTGCAATTTTTAGCTTGCCCATGTTCCCCCCGGTTCCCCTTATAATGCCGTTGATAGCGAAAATCCACGAGGGTCCTTAAGCCCTCATCTCCCATAAAGATAATATTCCCGCCGCGTCCTCCGTCTCCACCGCTCGGCCCGCCTTCAGGAACGTATTTCTCCCGTCGAAAGGCGACAGCTCCTGCCCCGCCATCGCCACCTTTAACATAGATCTTGGCCTGATCGTAAAACTTAAACATTGTTGATTCTCCTTAACTGTTAGATCTCTTGGAACGGACTGTTATTTGGAGTTTATCGTGAACTCAACCATTTTATCAAAGAGAACAGTTTCCTCGTCCGCTAAGATAACCTGGCAAGCCAATCCACCCGGTTCATCAAACAAATACACTTCAGCCGTTACGTTAGATAACAGCCGTGCCTGTGAAGACACTTCCAAGCATTCTC
This sequence comes from Desulfosporosinus sp., assembly GCA_003132105.1. GTDB lineage: Bacteria > Bacillota > Desulfitobacteriia > Desulfitobacteriales > Desulfitobacteriaceae > Desulfosporosinus. The sequence goes on along the minus strand of PKWS01000315.1, from coordinate 2,887 downwards.
TAGTGTACCCGTATAACCCTTCCCCATATTCTTCTCGCCAATGTTCTCGCCAAAAATTTTCCTTTTTCATCCCCTCAGGAAAGTCAAGCGTCGCCGTGATACCTGCCTGCCGAAGACCAATAATTAAGCCCAAAAGAATAGCTGCTAGTGCAGGTTCATGAATGAACGCTATCTTTTGTTCTTGCTCCTGGGCTGCGACCGTTTCCCTCATGTAGGCCAGGGCCTTCTCTATTTGCTGGAGTTGTAAATTACCCATGATCACCTGCCAGTGATTCAGAAGATCATGCCTCTGGAGACTATACCACTGTAAAAGTTCGGACAGAAGAACGTGTTCAACTTCTGACATCGTCATCATTTTCCTCTCAAATTCGTGATTCTATTATTCTTCAGAAAAAA
>PKWS01000315.1:0-2468 GCA_003132105.1 Desulfosporosinus sp. | reverse complement strand
AGAGCAAATAAGGTGTCATCTTTACCCAAACCACAGTTTTTAGCGGGATGAAACAACGTTCCGCGTTGACGTACGATAATCGTACCCGCATTGACGTATTGGCCATCGCCACGTTTTACCCCGAGACGTTGAGCGTTGCTGTCACGACCATTTCGTGAGCTACCAACTCCCTTTTTATGGGCGAAAAGTTGAAGATTCATTTTTAGCATGGAGTCCACCTCCTTCGATCTATGAATATATAGTCTTGACCGTAAGTCGAATGTATCTGTTCAATGCCTAACGTCATAGTTTGCAAAATCCACTGAGCCTTTTCCAATTCATGCTCTGGTATTCCAACAAGCTGACAGGTGAGATGTCCCTCTGCCTCCTGCACTTTAGGAGCTACCGACAAGAAATGGCCTAAGCCATTACAGGCTGCAATGCTCAGTGCGGAAACTCCCGCACAGACAATGTCTTGGCCAGACTCTGCATACCCGGCATGTCCGGACAACTCAAATGCACGTATTCGCCCTTGATCATCCGCCCAAATTATGAAACGAATGCCGCTTTGACTTTTACGCTTGAATCGCTTCGACAAGAACTTTTGTGTAGGGTTGTCGATGTCCCTGTTTGCGTCGATAGTTCTTCTTAGCCTTGAATTTGAAGACAATTATCTTCTCCCCTTTGCCGTGCTCCACAACTTTTAGCACTGCTGTAGCACCCGCTACAACTGGGGTTCCTATATTGAACACACCGTCTTTTTCCACGAAGAGAACCTTATCAATCGTCACGGAATCTCCTAAGTTAGCATCCAATTTCTCAACGTAAAATACGTCGCCTTCTTGAACGCGGAACTGTTTACCACCGGTTTCAATCACTGCGTACATTTTATTACACCTCCCAAGCCCTAGACTCGCCATTGCAGGTCGGTTTTTGAAGATTCAAAAAACCTGTTAGTACCTGATTCGAGCGGTTGCGGTGAGAAGTCACCACATTTAATTATTTTAGCATCTGAGCACATTATTTGTCAAGCAGATTACTAAGGAACCATTTTAGCCGTCTCATTATCAATTGATCCCTATCCGTAGCTGCTTCCACTCTTTCACCTATTAGAGAGAGCCTCGTCGCAGTTGAAGAGGACAGACTGGCTGGTAAGAAAGGTTTTTCCATTGATGACATAGATGAGATGATGAAAAAAGCCATCTGAACCAGTGTTGCCTGCGGATAAATATCGCAAGATGATAATAAGCAAACGATATTTCCTTGTCTACCAAATAAAGGATGAGACAGTTCATATAGACTATATTTTGGATTGCCGTCAGGATTATCAATGGTTGCTGTAAATCTTAGGTTTAGTTTTCACTTTCCCAGCATTGTCACATCCCCAGAAATCATCAGATTTTCGGGAGCTCTTGTATATTAATATTGTACTGTCACTCGCGTATTGACCTTCGGCTTATAAACCGAAGGTCCCTTTTATTTCACGTAGCGTACCTGTGTCCATATTCATCAGGATCGCGTCTTTTATGTCACTTTTTTCATCTGGCGTAAGGAAACGCTTACCTCGCGATGCCGTGAGCCAAACTAACGAAAAAAGAGGCCGAAGCCTCATTTTCTATCGTAGCAGGTCTCTACAACAGGAAGTTGTCTTAAGAGTGTGTTGGGGTCTACCCCGGGGGGAAATATAGAAGCGATCTTATTTTAACCGTTTTAGGATGACCAGTTCTTCTCCTTGTGCAGAGAGACGGGTGTCTAATTTCTTGATGTCTTCCCAGACAAAGCGTAATTCTACTTTGATCTCGCTAACATCTTTTTTCAGAGAGGATAGATCTTCCCCTTGCTGCTCTACTGAGGTCTTCAGAGAAGCTAGATCTTCCCCTTGCTGCTCTACCGAGATCTTCAGAGAAGCTAGATCTTTTCCTTGCAGAGACTCTCCTTCACGCAGGGCTTGTAGTTCTGAAAGAATCTGAGTGAGGATTTTTTCCATTTTTTCACCTCTCAAACCTTTTATTCCGAACGTCTAACCTGACTCATGTAAATTATAACACGGACCTTTCTTTACTGCCCATATTTTTCGGGAACTTGCGTTACAACGCGAACTTGCTTGCTCTTCGTCCCCTTGGTTGTCTCACGTCTTCCAAGCCTGAGGGTCAGCGATCACACGGCGTGAAGCCTTTGCGTGAGTCGTAGCCAAACTCAGCTTTAACCCCTCTTTCATCAGCAGGGAGGGAAACAGGACGTTTTCCTCCGGCCATGCGACATGGATGTCGCTTTGGCCGGGCACCCTGCCCTCTTTCATCAAGGGTTTAAAGCCCTAGTTTGGCACGACGATCGCGTGGCTGAACAAGTGTCTCTCGGACCCTACACCCTTCCACTTCCATCGCAAGTCGGACAAGGCATTGTATAGCGAACAGCTAACGTCTGCCCCACTTTTTTCCGGGTCATTTCCACAAGCCCCAGTTGAGTCAGCCCTAAAACCTGAGATTTTG
>PKWS01000110.1 GCA_003132105.1 Desulfosporosinus sp. | reverse complement strand
GCGTTTCCAGTTCTTGTGTTTCCAGCCGCAGCGTTTCCAGTCCCTGTGTTTCCAGCATTCTTGGGTTGAGTACCCGAAGTCACGGGCACCATGACGCCTGTTTGATTCCCTTTACCTTTAATCGCTTCACTGGGAACGGTTAAAACATTCTTTGCCTCCGCTACAACAATGTTTACATTGGCATTCATCCCTGCACGAAGCAAATCGCTGGCTTGATCTACCGTTGCCGTGACAGTAAACGTTGTAACGTTCGAAACGATTGTCCCTTGCAGGGCAACTAAGCTCACAGTCCCACTGATATGCTGATTCGGATAGGCGTCAAGAGTGATATCAACTTTCTGCCCCACTTTGACCTGCGTAATATCCGACTGATCAATCGTTGCATCCACTTGAAGATTATTCCCAGTGGGAGTAATCGTAATAATGGACTTAGCATCGGATTGTTGGTCCATCAGAAGTGGAGCACTGACAACCACTGCGTCCATCGGTGCGATTATTGCCGAATTACTTAAATCCGTCTGTGCGCCTGTAAGTTGAACCTGTGCCAGTTCGATACCGGATTGAGCCGATTGAAGATCTCCCGATTTCGGGCCTTGAGCTTCTTGATTCACTTGATACTGAGCCGATGTTACATCTGCCTGAGCAGAAACAATTTGTGCCTGCGCAGAACGTATTTGCGCCTGTGCAGAAGCTAAAGTCTGAGCAGCTCCTCCATTTAAGACATTTTGAGCTGATGTTAGGTCGGTTGATGCCTTACTCAGCGTGCTTTGAGCGGGCTGTATGGACGACGCATTTCCACTCTGTATCGCTTTAGCTAATGCATCACTAGCCTGTTTCACAGCCTGAGTGGCCAGTAAGACTTGGTTATTTAAATAACCCGGATCCGCATTCTGCTGGGCAGTGGTTAAATTCTGCTGCCCGGTAACCACTCCCTGCTGCGCCGTAATCACTGACTGCTTTGCTTTAGCTAATGACGCCTGAGCCTGAGAACGAGTTTGGTCATTGAATCCATCTTTTATGGTTTGAAGTTTGGCCTGCGCGGACGTTACGCTTGCCTGGGCTTGCAAAACGGCCGTACTAAGCTTCGTATCGTCCGTCTTGGCAAGAACTTGCCCTGCTTTAACTAAATCCCCAACCTTTACATTGAGTTCCACGATCTTCCCGGGTTGTTGAAAGGTTAAAGGAATCGCACGGGGGAAGTTAACCGTTCCAGTTGCGGTAATCACCTTGCTTACATTTCCCATTTTTGCCTTCGCCGTGATGGTAGAGGCTACGGCAGGTTTAGCCGTAAAATGTTTATAGCCCCAATAACCGCTTCCCAAGACCAGAACGCCTAAGACCCCGATGGTCACCCATTTTTTGTTCATGCTCTCTCTCCTTTTCTCCACTTGTTCTTTAAAATGAAATTGTTATTGTGATAATAAAATAATTTCCTTGCTAAATATATCACAGTATTATGGTTAAATAACGAAGGACTTCTTAAGATGTTGTTAAGGTATTTACTTTGGTCTTTATAAGGTATTTACATTCGGTTTTACTGGTAAGAAGATCCGGAAACAGCTACCACTACCCTGTTTACTTTGCACTTGAATAGCCCCACCGTGCGCCTGGATAAACTCCTTGGCAATGGCGAGTCCTAAACCCGTTCCACCGTTTTCCCGCTCTCGCGCTTTGTCCACACGGTAAAAACGGTCAAAAATATGCTCGAGCTCTTCCTCTGGAATCCCTTCTCCAGAATCTTCCACCGCGACTTGGACCCAACCATCCGATCGCAAACTACTAGAGGTGTTGTTAACTTCTCGCGCCTCTTCCGTTTTTTGCATTTTTTCCTCTTTACGCCGAAAGACATCGAGTAAACGATGCTTTTTTTCGTCATCGATCATACCATCTTCAATAGGATTTTCCACCTCTGCTAACAACACGCGAAGAGATCCTCCTGGGGGCGTATGCAAAAGAGCATTGCCTATCAGGTTCACAAAGACCTGGGTTAAACGATCTGGGTCCCCAATCACTTCAGGCGCATCTCCTACAACTTCGACCTTCAACCCTCGTTCCTCGAATTCTATGGCGAATTGCTCTGTAATTCTCTCCACAATCTGTCTGAGATTGACTGCTTGCAACGCCATCGGCAACTTACCAGCTTCCGCAAGGCTCAACTGTTGGAGATCTCTCACCAAACGAATCATCCTCAGAGTCTCATCCTGAATAGGTAGGATGGTTTCCGGTGTTGAAGGAAGTACCCCTTCCTGAATTGATTCCAATTTACCTAGAATAACCGCAAGTGGCGTGCGCAATTCATGGGCAATATCTGCCACCATATTGCGCCTCACTTCCTCATTACGAGTCAATTGCTCAGTCATCCGGTTGAAATCCCGGGCTAAGATCGCAATATCTCCGTTTCCCTTCACCTCAACTCGAGATGTGAGATCCCCTTTTCCCACTTTCCGAACGGCATCCATGAGATGATTTAAAGGTTTCGTAATATGACGGGTCAACAGAAGCCCTAACAGTAACGCCACTAAGGAAGTGAGAATCAACCCAATGAGCATCGCCTGAATAATCGAGGTCCCAACGGTTTTTGCTAATTTACCATCCATGGCGATGGGACGTAGATCTTGCCAATAATGTCCCACCGTTTGCCCACCCACCTTGATTTCCTGCCATTGTTTCACGATTTCGTTATCTAACGGAAATCCAGCAAGGGGTTTACCAAGAGCTTTATGCGCCGTGTCCGCAATGACTTTATCTTTTTGGTCAAAGACTAAATAGCGTTGGGGGTCACGAGGTGCGCGTCCAAATTTCTGGTCAGGCGCCTCCGTAATCTTCAAGACATAGTCCTGCACTCCCACCCAGCCCCCATGGCCCTCATAGTAAACACTTAAGAGCTGATTCAAGCGCTCTCCAAAGGCTTGTTGCACGTAGGTTTCAGCATGCCCTAATAAGGCTTGAGTTGATATTAAGGCGATGGAGGTAAAGACTATCGACATGAAAAAAACCATGCCAATGAGTGCCATTATAAATTTGCGTCGTAAGGTCATAACCCTTCTCCAAACCGATACCCAACGCCAAACACCGTCTCCACATATTTTGGTTCACTGGGGTTGTCTTCTAGTTTCTTACGCAAATTTGAGACATGCGTGTCAATGGACCGCTCGTAGTATAGGTACTCCTCCCCCATGGCTTGCCGTAATAGTTGAAGTCGGCTATAAACCGTGCCAGGACGAGTCGCCAGTAAATGGAGGATATTGAATTCAGTAGGTGTTAGAAAAAGTTCCTGTCCTCTTTTTGATACCTTGTGGCTAGTGATGTCGATGCTCAATTCCCCTCGGATTATTACCGAAGATGCTGCATTTTCCTGTACCACCCCGGAGCAACGCCGTAGTACAGTCTTGATTCGTGCTGCCAATTCTCGAAGGCTAAAGGGCTTAACAATATAATCATCCGCCCCGAACTCCAGGCCAAGGACTCTATCGATTTCCTCCGATTTTGCAGTCAGCATAATTATCGGAATCGTGCTCGTCTCACGCAAGCGTCTGCACATTTCCAAACCATTCATCCCCGGAAGCATCCAGTCCAGTAAAACGAGATCTGGTTTTTCACGTTCGATGAGCTGCATACCTTCTGTTCCATTCAGCGCTGTCAAGACACTAAATCCTTCCCTTGAGAGGTAGTCTCTAACGAGGGTTAGTATTTCCGGTTCATCATCTACCAAGATAATCTTCATTCCCACACTCTTCACTCCCAATTCGCCTCGATCTTTGTTATTAAGTATACCTCTTATGTTTGAAATGTATTTGGGAAAGTTCTCAA
>PKWS01000092.1 GCA_003132105.1 Desulfosporosinus sp. | reverse complement strand
CTACTGCTGCTGCCACAATTAGCACAAGCGTTACCAGTTTGATGATGTTTCCCCGTCTCATCTGCTTTCCTCCCTTTTAATCTGAGTATATGCCTATATCAATCCCCATTATAAAACTTTCAAGATTGCAATGTCAATCAGGATACATGTAATCAGAGCAACTTAACGTCGTTAATCTTTAGTTCGAATTTTGTGAGTAAAAATTCGGCTGCCTTGCGGGATAAAAGCATCCGAGCAAGAAAGATTTCGAAGTATTCCATGACAGGGCAAATCTCGGTATCAATCGTAAGTTCCAAGGCAATTCGCTCTTTAGGATAGACGCGAAGAAAGGAGCGTTTGACCGCATAATTAACCCGGTCATGAATATCAAATGTTACTAGATCAGAATTGCGAACACGAGAACGATGGACGTCCGATTTATCGGCCAGGATAATCGCAGCGGAAATGTTGTTTACAGGATTTCCATCTTGCTCATCATGGTTCCCGATCGCACCAATTAAACTAGCGATTTCTTCCGGTGGCATACCGTGCCCTTGCAAAATCCCAGCTGCGAGAATCGCCCCCGAATGAGCATGAGCAACGCGATTAACGGCATTCCCAATGTCATGTAAGTAACCCGCAATGGCTGCCAGTTCNNCCATGCTCCGTATAACCGATGGCTGCTAGATGACGGTTTCCCGCATCAATCAGTGCTTGAACATAAGGATCTGCTTTAATCTCTTGCAGAGTGACCTTTGTCAAAATAAACCCCTCCTGAAATTCACAGGTGTTCATCCCCAGTTTCTCATTTTCTGTGAGATAAGCTTAAAAGCAAGTGGTCTGTACCACTTGCTTTTAAGATAATACTTACTTTATCTATTTCCAAGACTCCCACTTCTATAAGAAGTGGGAGTTCCATGCTCTGCTCGGTGGGGGTAGACTCCCCCACCGAAGTCCAGATGTTCAGCTTTAGCTGAACGAGTTCACTGGCATGTCAGACTCTAAGCAGTTTTATGCTATATCATTTATTTAGCTTTTTCGACATCAATTTCACGATTTTCTACGCTCACAATTCCGGATTTAGCCACTTCAACCTCTATTTTCTCCGCTATGAGTAAAATAACGGAATTGTCCTTTACTTTTATAATTTTGCCATAGAGTCCCCCGGCTGTGATTATCTGATCCTTTGCACGAATACCGCTGAGTAAGGCCTGTCGCTTTTTTGCCTGTTTCTGTTGCGGTCGGATCATGAAGAAGTACATAAATCCGAAAATAACCACAAAGTATAGGATTAATGTCGTTGTCTGTGATGTCATTTTATTATCCCCCTTTATTTAATCTTAAAACTATTCCCCATGACAAGGCTAAAATCCTTCAAACCACTTGAAGTTTAGTTTAACTTATCCATAAGCGTAAGTCCACTTGCTTTCTGCTGAAGAAACTCGTCATCTGGCCTCCGGCATCTGATCTCTGACTTCTGTCATGCTAGTTCTGTTCGTAGCCGTAATCTGAAAAACACGTTTGTCGATATTCCAGCAAACGGTCTTCCTTGATCGCCTCTCGGATTTCTCGCATTAAGTTTTGTAGATAACGCAAGTTATGAATGGTCATTAATCGAAGCCCCAATATTTCTTCCGCCTTGATCAAATGCCTTATATAAGCCCGTGAATAGTTGCGACACGTATAGCAATCGCAGGTAGGATCAATCGGGCCAAAATCATGCGCAGATCCGGCGTTTCGAATAATTACTTTGCCGTAGCGGGTCATCGCAGTCCCATTGCGTGCGATCCGAGTTGGAAGCACACAATCAAACATGTCAACTCCTCGCATAACCCCTTCGATCAGAGCGTCCGGCGAACCAACCCCCATAAGATAACGAGGTTTTTCTCTTGGAAGTAAGGGAACCGTATAATCTAAGACCTCATACATCATTTCCTTCGGTTCGCCGACACTTAATCCCCCTATAGCATACCCTGGTAAATCGAGTTCTATGATTTCTGCTGCACTTTGACGGCGTAGATCTTCATACATGCCTCCCTGTACAATCCCGAATAAGGCTTGTTTGTCTGTCGTCGTCAATGTCTCTTTGCATCGTTTAAGCCAACGTGTAGTCCGCTCTAGAGAATCTTTGGTGTACTCATGGGTGCAAGGATACGGTGCGCACTCATCAAAGGCCATCACAATATCGGATCCCAGAGCCATCTGAACCTGAGTCGCAATTTCAGGGCTTAAGAATTGACTAGAACCGTCGATATGTGAACGGAATTCTACGCCACTCTCCTTAATTTTACGTAGATGCCCCAAGCTGAACACTTGGAAACCACCACTGTCAGTTAAAATTGCTCCGTTCCAGTTCATAAAACGATGAAGTCCACCTGCTTCCCGAATTAACTCATGCCCGGGGCGCAAGAAGAGATGATAAGTGTTACTCAAAATAATCCCTGCACCAATCTCTTTGATTTCCTCGGGGGTTATGGTTTTTACTGTCCCTTGCGTCCCAACCGGCATGAACACCGGTGTATCAATCACACCATGCGGTGTATGTAATTTCCCCAAGCGTGCCCTCGTCCGAAAATCTTCTTTAAGTATTTCCAAATGAACCGCGGTCAATCCCTTCACTTCCTTCTTTTCTATCTGATGACTTAATCGATGCACGATTCACGAAGTCCGAGATCCGTATTTCTCATTGCGAATCGCGCCTCAAGCCTCTCATAAAATGAGCATGGCATCACCAAAACTATAGAAACGATAACGTTCTATAACTGCAAGCTCATACGCCTTTATAGTTAGTTCGCGTCCCGCTAGAGCACTGACAAGCATAATCAGTGTTGACTTTGGAAAATGAAAATTCGTCAATAAAACGTCCACAACTTTAAAGTAATAGCCTGGGTAAATAAAAATATCCGTCCACCCAGCGCCTGGTACAACCCGTCCTTGCTCGTTCCCTACTGATTCTAGGGTCCGAGCCGCTGTTGTTCCCACGGCGATGACCCGACGTCCTTCTTGTTTTGCTCGATTAATTTGTTCTGCTGCTTCCAAATCCACCCTATAATATTCCGAATGCATGGGATGATCACGAATATTTTCTACTTTAACCGGACGAAAGGTTCCTAAACCAACATGAAGAAGGATCTCCACGATTTCCACGCCCTTCTTCTGGAGTTCTCTAAGAAGTTGAGGCGTAAAATGAAGTCCTGCCGTGGGCGCGGCTACTGACCCTCTTTCCTTGGCATACACGGTCTGATAGCGTTCTTGGTCTTCAAGTTGGGCAGTAATATACGGTGGCAGGGGCATCTGTCCGAGAGTGTCTAAAATAGTTTCAAAAGTTCCTGAGTAGGTAAAATGGATTCTCCGATTTCCGTTCTCTAAGATATCTAGAAGTTCACCGATCAGTATTCCACCACCGAAGCGAACCTTTTGCCCCACTTTAAGACGTTTTCCAGGTTTAACTAGGGCTTCCCAGACGTTGAGTTCAAGCATCTTCAAGAGTAGGACTTCAATTTTCCCATCAGTTCCCTCTTTTTCCCCAATCAAACGCGCAGGAATAACGCGGGTGTTATTAAGCACAAGCACATCGCCTGTTTTTAAGAGGGACACGAGATCTCGAAACGTATGATGTTCTATCCTTCCACTGTCTCGATTGAGAACCATTAACCGGGAAGCATCCCTGGGTTCAACCGGGTGTTGGGCAATTAGCGTTTCCGGCAAATAAAAATCAAACTCCGAAACGTTCAATCCATCATTCTCCTTTGTAAGATTTAAACGATCCTCTATGGTTTACTAATAAGAGTCTTGTTATAATAAAACGATAATATTTCCTTATAGCTACACCCCAATTGGGACATATGATAAGCACCCCATTGGGACATCCCGACACCATGTCCCCAACCCCGTCCATTAAAGATAAAGACTCCGAATGGTTGGGAATCAGTACTCGGTCCAAGGGATGAACTAACGATTTTAGATAGTAAAGGTCCCTGTTCCTTTCGTTGAAACACTGTTAAGCGCGATTTCCTGAACGGTTCTTGGCTTGTAGCGATTCTTTGGGCTTCAAAGAAGCTTCCCAAAAAGGCGAGCTTTTGAATTGGCTCCCCAAAAGGATAAAACTTTTTAACGAATGTCCGCCCTGTAACGGTCTTGGAATGCCCGAATCCATCTTCCATCCTAACACTTTTTACCCTACCGGAGGGGAATTTGTCAAGTTCAATATTTTGCACAGGGCCAAGCCCAAAGGTGGAGCCTAGGAACGGAGCTGAGACGATGAAACGCCAACGATCTGCCGCCCCNNGAATAGAGTGCTTCGATCGGTTGCCTGCTCTGTTCATCGACCAGAATTTCGCCTCGCGTTGCATCGACTGCCGCTGAAGCTTCCCCCTCCACTAGTTTACCTGCATAAGCTTGATCAATATCCGGAGAATCCGTAAACGCCTTTTTACCATTCTCAGTATGTTTAACTAAGAAAGTCCGAGCAGCTACAGCTTGTGCCTTAAGCGCTTCTGAACCGCCATTAGACCATTCATTGCTCATTTCAATAGGCACAACGCCTTTAAGGTAGTCTTCACTATCCACCTTATTTACTAACCGCCAATGACTGTTTTGCCAATTCAGTTGTAACCCCCCGCGATAAACAACATCTTTACCCTCCGGAGTTTTAACACGAAGGCTGCCTGGGTTATTGACTCTCAACTCCAAAACAGACCCCGCAAAAACTTGATACTCTTCCTGATTTATCCGCAAAACAGGAGCCCAGCCTCCCCAACCTACCTGAAGGGTAGAACCCGCTGGAAACTTTAGAGTCGTTTTATCCACTACGAGTTGATATTCACCCTGTTCAACATCTATTTGAACCCACCCAGCTTGGCCTAATTTCCATACAAGCTCAACCGAAACCTCTTTTGCTTGACACGGAGTAGCCTGGCTAAGCACGAGTATGAATAAAGCCATACACAAAAAAGGGAACCGAACCACAATCCGAAACACAATCCGAAGCATCTCAACACCCACCTTTCTTGCACCCATCTGAAAGTATTACTTTCGGGTGGCATAAGGGCAACTAAGGAATCTTCCGGCCCTGTGGCTTGGAAAATTCCCAAGTTTGCTTAATGTTCAGATTACCCTTTTTTCTCGGCTTATATGCCCTTGACTGTTTCTATTCCTTTGTCTTCCGAGAAAAGTCCGCCGTCAGCTCGATTCTGGGGGATAGTGTATCCTAAATGCTGATACGCCCTCACTGTCGCCACTCGTCCCCGTGGAGTGCGTTGCAAAAATCCCATTTGAAGTAAAAACGGTTCGACAACATCTTCAATCGTCACCGACTCTTCCCCAATGGTCGACGCGAGCGTCTCCAATCCAACCGGTCCTCCAGCAAATACTTCAATAATAGTCTTTAACGCTTTCTGGTCAATCTGATCCAAGCCCATAGGGTCGACTTCCAAGCGATTGAGCGCTTCTCGAGCGATCGTTTGAGTCACTACGCCGTCTTCCCAGACCAAGGCGAAATCCCTAACTCGTTTTAACAGGCGATTACCAACTCTTGGGGTTCCCCGGGAACGCCTAGCAATTTCTTGCGCCCCGTCATCAGTAATATCCAATCTCAAAATACCCGCCGCTCGAAGCACAATTTCTTTCAAGTCCTCAACCTCATAGAACTCAAGACGGCTAATAACTCCAAAACGATCACGTAGGGGAGAGGTTAACTGTCCAGCACGGGTTGTAGCTCCCACCAACGTAAACGGAGGCAGGGACAAGCGAATCGAACGGGCACTTGGACCTTTTCCAATCACAATATCTAGACATCCATCTTCCATAGCTGAATACAAGATTTCTTCTGTCGTACTGTTCAAGCGGTGAATTTCATCGATAAATAACACATCCCGAGGCTCTAAGGCTGTAAGTATAGCAGCTAAGTCTCCCGGTCGTTCAATAGCTGGACCAGAAGTGGTCCGTATACTTACGCCCATTTCAGTAGCAATAATATTGGCAAGCGTCGTTTTCCCTAAACCAGGCGGTCCATATAATAAGACGTGATCCAAAGCTTCTCCGCGAGTGGAAGCGGCTTGAATAAAGATACTTAAATTTTCTTTAACTTTTCTCTGCCCAATATAGTCACTCATGCGGCTAGGACGAAGTACTTCCCCTTCATGATCTGTAAGTTGTTCTTCTGGAGCAATCAGACGCTCTTCCATTT
>PKWS01000098.1:11811-13776 GCA_003132105.1 Desulfosporosinus sp. | reverse complement strand
TGCAGAAAGCCCAGAGGTTTTGAGTTTTAACCGCAGTATGAAGGGAACGCTGACACTGGATGTGTCGAGTGCATCGTCCACCATGGATGGTGATAGACGAGGCGAGCAATGGAACACGATAGTCTCCGGTGGAGATTATCGCCAAGGCTCTAACCCACAACGAACACTTAGCGCCGTAGGATGCTGAGAACGGGCTAATAAACTGACTCCACTTCTAAAGGACGTGCAAGGTGAATAGGGTTTAAGAAGAAAAATAGTTAGGGGGATGGGGCATGGTGGACAAAGTTGGCAAGGGACATCGGCTTGTCATGGAAAATCGAGAACAAATTGCCTTGACAGGAGTACAGAAGGTACAGTCCTTTGACCCTAAGGAGATTGTTCTTGAAACTGAACTAGGGATATTGAGTATCAAAGGGGAACAGCTTGGCATCAAATTGCTTAATCTTGAGGAGGGTAAGATTGATCTTCAAGGGCATGTCGGTGCTTTAATCTATCATCGAAATACGAGCGGTGGCTCTCGTCAAGGATTAATGAACCGGATTTTTCGTTAAAAAGCCTCCATCGTCAGAAGAAGGGGGGAAGAGCAATCTCAGAATTTGTGACGTTTTTTTGGGTAATCCTGGCTGGGGCGTCCGTCGGATTAGTTTTTGACTTTTATCGTTCTTTTCGACGTTGGCAAGGCTGGGGACAGCTTTCGACCTTTATCGGCGATGTACTCTTTTCACTAGTTGCACTATTTATTCTTTTCCACTTTTTTGAAAGGGCAAATGCGTTAGCCTTTCGTTTTTATATTATTTGGGGTAGCTTGATGGGTTTGGTGCTGTATTTAAGATTATTGAGCCGTTTTTCCGTACGTTTCTATTTTGGATTCTATAGGGTTATGAGTTACCTTGCAGTTCTTATCCACAGAGGGATAAAGATCCCAATTAGGGGGCTCGTTCTTATCATGAGACCACCCTATGCGATATTGAAATGGTTTAGTATTCTTCTCTATCGGATCGGAGGGCTTTTCCTTCTGGAACTAATCACGCGTATCAAAAAGAGGCTGAAGGGGTGGTGGAACAGGCTCATGCCCCCTAGGTCTAATAGGTAAATTTTCACAGAGGGATTGATTACCTGATAGGGAATGGCTATAATGGAGTTATATTAATAGTTTGTCCATGGTTTGTAAATATTTTGTAAGTGATTTGTCCACATATTATCCACACTTGTGTATAACTTTTCAGCAAGGGTGTGCCACAGTGCAAATAGAAATTAGAGGTTTGGAAAAACTAAGTTTTCGGGAACGCCAAGCGGTGATGCTCAAAGAAAGTGGAAAATCCCTTGAAAGCATCGCCAAACAACTCCATCTCAGTCAAAGTTCTGTGGCAACTTTATTAACCCGTGCAAGAAGCAAAGGGTATGAGATTGTTTGTATTATACCGGGCGGGGAGCTAGGTTTAGGGGGAGGAGAACTGGATGAAGAGGGCTCTTCAGAAGATTAAAACTCAAAATCGGCCGAGGGTTCGACTTCGTTACGGTACCATTCTTGTCCTATGCTTTATGGTCGCTGTAGCCGGAAGCTCTGCATGGCAAATATTCAAACTTCATTCTCAGGTAGAAGGAAAATTAGCACATCTGAATCTAGAAAAGATAACATTACTTCAACAGGAGAAACTTCTTAATGATGAAATTGCTCAATTAAACACTCCAAGTTACATCGAAAGATTAGCCCGAGAGCAGTTAGGGCTCGTAAAACGAGGCGAAATTCTCATTTCTCCCAAGAAATAGTACCCCACATTGATCTTATTGGTCTTCTTAACCTTGACAGGCATGAAAAGTGCTGCATATAATATAGAGTAGATATAGATAGATCATCACAAGGAGGAGTTTACTTCGTATGGCCATTGACGTTGGCAGTATTGTTGAAGGAGTCGTTACAGGGATCACGAACTTCGGAGCATTTATTGAGTTGCCGGATAGAGT
>PKWS01000098.1:0-11745 GCA_003132105.1 Desulfosporosinus sp. | reverse complement strand
CGCCGTCTTCCACCAACCGTGTCCTTTGAGGATAAGTTGGCTAAGTTTATAAAAGACAGTGATGAGCGTCAGACAGAATTTCGTCGTGCTACAGACTCTAAACGTGGAGGCAGAGGTTCAAGTAGATAATAGGTTGTAAACCGCCGGAAGGCGGTTTTTTATTTTTACTAGTCAGAAAGTATAAACTGACGTTTATATACTTTCTTGCAGCATGGGGAGTAAGTCTGCTTAAGTTAGTTTCCTTCATGAAAATGCCGTTACTTTTAAGAGAGCCATAGGGTTAATACTACAGTATAAAGAGATTAATTATGAACCACGTCGAAAGTTGTTGCGCAGGAGTGACTTTACTAGACAAGCTTTGCCATCCGTGTAGGTTATAATGTTACCATAAAATGGTCAAGAGGTGATATTATGGCAGAATGGACAACGCTGAAATTAGATCAAGGACTGCGTAGCAGGATTTCAATCGAAAGTACGTTTCTTCCGCTGTTATTGGGAGGGCTGCTGGCGCGGGGCAGCATTTTGGGCTTTCATCCCTTCGGAGTTGCGTTCGGGGCAGCCTTGCTCATGAGAGGAGAGAGTGGGGCAATATTTGGCATTCTCGGTATTCTCATTGGTGTGGTTTCACTGGGTGACGTATCCTTTGCATTACAAGTTGTGGTTATGTTAGCAGCTTTGATGGTGATTATGCCTGCTTTGCGCAAGAAAAAGCACGAGGGAATATATTTGGTTACGTCGACAGGTTTACTGGTAGCCCTGATTTCTTCTCTAGCTATAAGCCTAGCAAAGCCCGACTTTTATGCATTTTTCTCAGTTGGCCTGCATAGTGTACTTGCTGGAGGGTTTGCGATCATTTTTTGGTATGCAATGTGTCATCAGGAGGCTATTTGGAGGGGCGAATTTCAGCGCGAACAAGGAATTGCCTGGCTTTTTATTCTTATCGGCGTGATTAGTGGTCTCCAAGGTGTATCAGTTATGGGGATAAATTTCTCCGTGGTCGTGTTGAGCTTTTTTATTTTATTTGTTTCGGAGCGCTACGGCGCAGGGACTTCAGCGGGTGTTGGAGCAATACTGGGTTTTATGCCTCAATTAACCACTATGAATCCCCAAAATTTAATGGATGCTGGGATTTACGGGTTAGCCGGTTTTTGTACGGGAGCATTTCGCCGGTTTGGAAAATTAGGAATAGGAACGGCTTTCATTGCTGTTATGCTGATGCTAACAGTCTTTTTGAGACAAGAGGCAATATATACTCAACTCATTTCCTCTACAGTCGGTTTATTTCTCTTTCTTCTATGGCCGGGAGAAACTCCCCAAAAGGATTTTTTAAAACCTAAGGCGATTCCAGAGGTAGAAACCACTGTTTCGAAGGTAAAGGCATTGGCAGAAATCTTTGGTCAAATTGCACAGAGCTATCAAGCAGCTGAGGCAGAATCTTTTGAGATGCGCCCAGAAGTTCCTGAACTCATGAATGTTTTGGTTGAGCGTGTGTGTCATTCATGTCCGACTATGGATGCTTGTTGGAACCGAGAATTTTATAAAACTTACCATATTTTCTTTGAACTTTTTAGCCTGGTAGAGAATCAAGCAGATGTCAAATTACAGACTTTACCGATCGAGTGGAAACGTCATTGCGGACGACTAAAGGAAATGTTATTGGGCGTGCAATTTATCATTGAACAAGAGAAAAGCCAGGAGACATGGCGTCGTCGTCTGCTTCTCAATCAAGAGACTTTGTCTCGTCAGTTTCTCAACGTTTCGCAGGTCATCGGGAATCTTGCCAAAGAGCTTCATACACAGCATAACTGGGAAGTAGTAAAACCATCAAGTTTAGCTCGCCGCCGCCGCCACTTTCTTGATGTGGGTGTAACCACATTTACGAAGACTGGTAATGGAATGAGTGGGGATAACTATGCTTCTATAGCATTCTCGACAACCGAGCATGCCTTTATTTTAAGTGATGGGATGGGTGTGGGGGAAAATGCTTCTAAGATGAGTGCTACTGCATTGACCCTCCTTGAGCAACTTCTTACGACGGGGTTTGAACCGGAAGGCGCAGTTCAAGCCCTAAACTCCATCCTAGTACTGCGTTCTCCAGAAGAAAGTTTTGTAACTATTGATATGGCAATTTTAGATTTAGAATCTGCTAATATAAAGTTAATCAAAGTGGGAGCATCTGCCTCCTATCTAATAGGTCACGATGGCGTGAAATCCATTGTATCGTCTAGCCTTCCGGCGGGCATCTTAAACCAGATTGATATACCCGTTATTGAAGTGGAGATGCAGAGTGGTGAAACGTTGATTTTATTGACGGATGGGGTACAAGACGTTTTAAAAGATGGAACGGATTGGATTCGGGATTTTCTGGAGAAAACTACTATAGATAAATCGCAGGACATTGCTGACCTTATTGGACAGGAAGCCCGCCGTTTGAGCGGGGGAACTTTAGAGGATGATGGAATTATATTGGCTATACGAAAGAACTATTGGAACGAGTGATACTCGTACCACTCCAGGTACTTAAATTATACGACAAGCAGGAAAACAGAAATATGTGTCGAATCAAACTATTATNNATTTAATGGCTTGGGATGCTACTGTATTAAAGGATTGGCAGATTGCCGAAGAGGCCGAAAAGAACATGCCTACTGTTGATGAATTGATTAAAACACTGTCACTCGAAAAAGATGAACTGATTCCTTACGGAAGAACACCAAAAGTTGACTTTTTGAAAATGATGAATCGTCTCAAAGATAAACCAGATGGCAAATATATTGAAGTCACTGCTATTACACCAACACCATTAGGCGAAGGGAAAACAACCACTACCATAGGTCTGATTGAAGGACTTGCCAAAAGAGGCTTGAATTCTGGCGGGGCAATACGACAGCCGTCTGGTGGCCCAACTATGAATATCAAGGGTACTGCTGCAGGTGGTGGTAATGCTCTATTAATACCAATGACCGAGTTTTCCTTAGGACTAACCGGAGATATCAATGATATTATGAACGCCCACAACCTTTGTATGGTTGCACTTAATGCTAGGATGCAGCATGAGGCTAACTATACCGATGAAGAGTTAGGTAAACGGGGCTTGACACGTTTGGACATAGACCCGAAGAATGTAGAAATGGGCTGGATTATTGATTTCGCGGCTCAAGGCTTGAGGAATATCATAATTGGTATTGGCGGCAAAAAAGACGGTTTCCAAATGCAATCAAAATTTGGTATTGCCGTTGGTTCAGAGTTAATGGCTATTTTAGCAATTGCCAAAGATCTTCCCGACCTTCGAGAGCGGATCGGTAATATAATTGTTGCCTATAGTAAAACAGGTAAGCCGGTTACTACCAAAGACTTAGAAGTAGACGGCGCTATGACTGCTTGGATGCGTAACACGATTAATCCGACGATTTGTTATACAGCTGAAGGTCAGCCGGTCATGGTTCATGCTGGCCCATTTGCCAATATTGCTATTGGTCAATCATCAGTTATAGCGGACCGCCTTGGACTAAAGATGTTTGATTATCATGTTACGGAAAGTGGATTTGCGGCAGATATTGGATTTGAGAAATTCTGGAACGTAAAAGCCCGTTTGGGCAATTTGAAACCCAATGTTTCAGTTCTTGTAGCTACGATTCGAGCCTTGAAAATGCATGGAGGCGGACCAGCTGTGGTACCTGGGCGTCCGCTACCCGAAGAGTATATTAAAGAAAATCTTGCACTCGTGGAAAAAGGGTGCGCTAACCTGCTTCACCATCTTAAAACTGTTAAAAAATCAGGGATTATCCCCGTTGTATGTATTAATGGCTTCTTCACTGATACCCAAGCAGAAATTGACTTGGTTAAGAAAATTGTTAAAGCAGCAGGAGCCCGTTGTGCCCACTCTGATCACTGGCTTAAAGGCGGAGATGGTGCTTTAGAATTAGCGGATGCCGTTATTGATGCTTGTAAAGACCCCGTAGATTTCAAATTTCTCTATCCGTTGGATATGCCTCTCCGGCAACGTGTTGAACTCATCGCTAAAGAGGTTTACGGTGCAGACGGTGTAGATTGGTCTCCAGAAGCTGAAGCTAAAGCTAAGAAATTTGAAGGAGATTCGCATTATGACGATTTCTCCACAATGATGGTCAAAACCCATTTAAGCTTATCTCATGATCCTGCGTTAAAAGGAGTACCGAAGGGCTGGAGATTACCAATTCGTGATATCTTAGTTTATGGCGGAGCAAAATTCCTTTGCCCAATGGCTGGTACAATCACTTTAATGCCTGGTACAGGTTCCGACCCTGCCTATAGAAGAATTGATGTTGATACCAAAACCGGTAAAGTTAGCGGCTTGTTCTAGAGCTAGACTTAGAGCTATGGTTATTAGACTAAAGATTTGTAAAGGCCCTGAGCAATCAGGGCCTTTACTATTTACTAGTCAGAAAGTATAAGTTTGGGGTGGGTCTCTTCTCGCCATCCATGGCTACAGGGACACTCGACCATACATCGCCGGCGCCTGAAGGCTTGGTGCAAGCCAGGTTTACTTTATCCTAATGTGAAACTAATTGTTCGATTCTTTGGAAGCTCAGACATTCTCGTAAAGTATGACGTTGTGTTTAAATGGAGAGAATGTTAAGGTTGTAAAGGTTGTAAATTTTGAAAGTTAAAATGCAATGGGGGGCGAAAGACATATACGAAAAACTGCGCAAACACGTATTACCTCAATTGATTCCCCCAAACGCTAAAGTAATGGTCGCAATATCTGGAGGACCTGACTCAATGGCTTTAAGTCATATTCTTTGGCGATATGTACAAGAGGAACAGTTAAGAGGAATTTCCTTGGTTTTAACGCATGTTCATCATGGGGTTCGGAAAGAGTCAGATAATGAAGTACACCTGGTTCAGACTATGGCAGCGAAGTGGGAGATCCCTTGCATTGTCCATCGTTTCGATGCAAAGGGGTATGCCAAAACTATAGGTCAATCGTTCCAAGAGGCGGCCAGAGAATGGCGTTACGCTCGTTGGAAAGAGGATATGCTCAAGGAGGGATGCTCCCTTCTCGCAACAGCTCACCACCTCGGTGACCAAGCAGAGACGATTCTTTATAGGTTACTTAGAGGGAGCGGGACCGCAGGATTAGCTGGAATATATCCGACCAAGGACTCGATCATTCGTCCACTGCTGACGTTTGGGAAAGCGGATATTTTGGATTACTGTGCGCGAGAAGCTCTGCCATATGCACTTGACCGTTCGAATGAAGAACCAGTTTATATCCGTAACCGAATCCGCCTAGAGTTATTACCTGTATTGGAGAAAGATTACAATCCTCGAATTCAGGAGGCACTAGGGCGTACGGGAGAACTTCTTCGCTGGGATGAAGAATATTTGGCGCAACAAGTGGAGGCGGCCTGGAAAAACTACCACATTATAGACTCTGGCGGTACAATCGGCTTAAGTCGCGATGTCTTTACTGAGCCTGCAGCAATTCTTTCTCGCCTGTTGCGTAAAGCGGCAATGCTGGTTACCCAAGAACCCAGAGGGTTAGGGTTTACCTATGTCGCAAAAATCATGGGCTCTGAGGGAAAGCCCGGTTGGATGCAGGATTTGCCGGGCATGACAGTCAAAATTTCAGCAGAGGGTATTTGGTTTAACTGTTATCCTGCCCCTATAGGGGAACCCTGCGACGTCGTAAATATACAAGGCCAACAGATGTTGAATCTAGCCTTTCCAGAAATCGCTTTGCACGTGGGGCGCTGGTCCGAAATCGCGAGTTTGAAGTTGGAAATGGGATTGTTGGAGGAATGGAATCTTTCCTCACCTAATGGAACTACCGATAGACACGAGAACAAGGTGGCGGTTTTTAGCCGTGATCTCTTAGGCCAGTTTTCGGACCAGTTGGTGTGTCGTACTCGGCGGCAAGGAGACAGAATGTGGTTTCAGGGTGTTGGGCATAAGTCAATAAAAAAGGTTTTTCAGGAAGAAAATATTTCTGTTAAAATAAGAAAAGGACTACCTTTGATCGCATTGGGGTCAGAGGTGCTCTGGGTTCCGGGTGTTCGCCAAAGCAGCCTGTATCAACCCGATCAGAACTCCGAAAGGGTTTATTGCGTTCTCAAACCGCAGGCTTCGGGTTCTAATTTGAATTCATTGTAAAACCTAATACTGCGTGGTATAATATGTGGTATTGCTTCTGAATGAGGCGGTTTGTCCACTAGAGAGGAGGACCCATTCTTGAAGGTCTTTAAAGGTGCTACAACTTGGATACTGATAATTTTCATGGCAATTGTGTTAATAAAACTTTCAGCCCCTCCCGTTCCTAAAGACGTAGCCATGAATTACAATGAATTTAAAAGAGCTGTTGTTCAGGACCAGGTTAAAGATGTCGTAGCTGTTATTGAAGACAATACCATTAACTATACTGTCACGATGAAAGACGATAAAAAGCACGAGGTGATCGGGCTTTTAACGGATCCACAACTTACGGCGGATTTATATTCCCACGGTCTTCCTTGGCTCGTCGAACCTCCCCCGAAACCTCAATGGTGGATGGGTTTACTTACCACGGTGGTTCCCATGCTCCTCATCGTTCTTTTGTTCTTCTTTATGATGCAACAAAGCCAGGGTGGTGGCAATCGGGTGATGCAGTTTGGGAAAAGCAAAGCACGACTTGTCGGGGAAGATAAGAAAAAGGTAACCTTTGCCGATGTTGCTGGTGCGGACGAGGTAAAAGAGGAGCTTCAGGAAGTAGTTGAATTTTTGAAGTTTCCGAAGAAGTTCCATGAATTGGGGGCGAAGATTCCCACGGGGGTTCTACTTTTTGGGCCTCCTGGAACAGGTAAAACCTTACTTGCCCGCGCTGTATCAGGAGAAGCAGGCGTGCCATTTTTTAGCATCAGTGGGTCTGATTTTGTGGAAATGTTTGTTGGGGTCGGAGCTTCACGGGTTCGAGATTTGTTTGATCAGGCCAAGAAAAGCGCTCCTTGCATCGTATTTATCGATGAGATCGATGCGGTTGGACGACAACGGGGTGCCGGCTTAGGCGGTGGACATGACGAACGTGAACAAACTCTTAACCAACTTCTTGTGGAGATGGATGGATTTAACGGGAATGATGGAGTTATAGTTATTGCAGCTACAAATAGGGCGGATGTCCTTGACCCAGCTCTCTTACGCCCGGGTCGTTTTGACAGGCAAGTAGTTGTTGATGTTCCTGATGTTAAAGGACGCGAAGAGATCCTTAAAGTCCATGTTAAAGGTATGCCGTTAGCAAATGATGTCAATCTTGAGGTTCTTGCTCGACGCACCTCCGGTTTTACTGGCGCAGACTTGGCCAACTTGATTAATGAAGCGGCACTTCTTTCGGCTCGTCGAAGTGAAACTCAAATTAGACAGCAGGCGATGGAAGATTCCATAGAACGAGTAATCGCGGGACCCGAGAAGAAGAGCCGGGTGATAAGTCCTTTCGAAAGGAAACTTGTTTCTTATCACGAAGCTGGGCATGCTTTACTCGGAGAGCTCCTACTTCATACGGATCCCTTACACAAGGTTTCGATTATCCCTCGCGGAAGGGCTGGGGGATATACGCTTCTTCTTCCGAAAGAAGACCGAAATTATATGACTAAATCCCAATTGCTGGACCAGGTGACTATGTTACTGGGCGGTCGCGTGTCTGAGGCTTTAGTGCTTAAAGAAATCAGTACTGGTGCTTCAAATGACCTAGAACGGGCCACTGGGATAGTTCGTAAAATGATTACTGAGTTGGGGATGTCAGAGCTCGGTCCGCTCACTTTTGGTCACAAGGAAGAGCAAGTCTTCCTTGGCCGAGATATTTCGCGTGATCGTAGTTATAGTGATGCCGTGGCTTATGAAATTGACAAAGAGGCCAGACGGATCATCGATGACTGTTACCAGAAGGCTCAAAACCTAATTCAGCAAAATATTGATAAATTACACGCTATCGCCGAAGCATTGATGGAAAAAGAAACGTTAGATGTCACTAGCTTTGCCGCTTTGATGGCTAAGTTTGATGTCCCGGCTGATGCAGGAGATTATACCGAAGTTTCAGTTAACCTAGAAAAGACCGTGGAAAACTCGCAAGACATGGTAGAAGATAAAGGCCCGCAAGACGCGGAGTTGCCACGTCAAACCGTGGAAGATGAATTAAATAAAATCGACTAAAGTCCAATGAGAATGGAGGGTATATGATGGAGAAAACATTTATTATGCTGAAGCCGGATGCGGTTCAGCGGGGGTTGGTCGGAGAAATTATTGCACGTTTTGAGAAAAAGGGCTTCAAGCTCGCTGGAATGAAGTTGATTCAAGTAGATCGNNTACATTATGTCTTCTCCAGTCGTTGTAATGGTTTGGCTTGGGAAAAACGGAGTGGCATTGGCCCGCGAGCTAATGGGGTCAACTAAACCAGTGGATGCAAATCCAGGGTCCATCCGTGGGATGTATGGGATGGATATTAGCCGTAATATTATTCATGGCTCGGACTCGGTTACTAGTGCTGAACGTGAGATCGCACTTTATTTTAAACCCGAAGAACTTATAGACTATCCCAAAGTGGGCGATGAATGGTTGAGTGAATAAATAGATAAGGGACACCCGTAGGGGTGTCCTTTTTCCAAAACTGGTGGTATGGAGGTGTGATAAATGCAGTTGGATAAAAGAGAACGGTCTCTACTAGGACTCGCTTCTATTTTACTTGGATTTCTTTTTATTATCCTGCTTAAAGCTCAAGGAGTTACTGGCAGTCAGGTGGCACTGCAGGAAACCGCTGTACCTAGCCTGATTCAGACTGAACAAGAAAACCAACAGCTTTCTGCGGAAAATGAAAAGATAAAACTTGAATTGGCAAAATACGCTCAGGGTCAAAGCGCATCGACATTAGCAGATCAGCAACTTCAAGAGGCTAAAATGAATGCTGGCGTGATTGCAGTTACCGGCCCTGGTGTTCGGATTACACTAGATGATTCGAAGCGCGCAGCCATCGGGCAAGAGGATCCGAGTAATTTTTTAATTCATGAACAATACATTCGCGAGATCTTTAATGCACTTTGGAATGGCGGCGCAGAAGCAATCGCTGTAAATGGCCAGCGTGTGACGACAAATACCGAGGTTTTTTGTTCAGGATCGTACATCCAAATTAATGGGACTCGTCAAATGCCTCCTTATGTAATTGAAGCGATTGGTGATACAAATAACTTATCGGCTGCTCTTAAATTTTATGGCTGGGATAAACTTGGAGATTTTCAACAGCAATACCAAATTACGCGTAAACTTGAGGTTTTGAAAGAGGATATGATTCCGGCAGGCAAATTGCGAGATTTTCATTATGCTGAACCCGTTAAGGAGGGAACATAATGCATCGTTGGAAAAGAAATTTAGCCTTACCTGTCACCATGGCGGCGATTGCCCTAGGTTTTCTGATAACTCTTCAGGCTCATACCCAAAAAAATGTCTCGGCAGCAGAGCAAATTAGTGCAGAGCGTATGACCCAAATGAAGTCTGTGATGTCAAATTCTCAGGCGCAAAATATTAAACTCCAAGGAGATCAGCGCACCTTATTGGAACAATTGGACGCGATGAGGAAACAGGTGGGGACTGATCCCCAACTTCTTGCTCAACTGAAACAATTGCAAATACTTGAAGGGACACAAGCAGTGGAGGGGCCGGGGATCCAGATTAGCATTGACGACCGCAACAAAAAGATTCTTTTTCCTCTGGGCACGGATGACATTGCTAGGCTGATCAACACCTTGAAGTTTGCCGGTGCTGAGGTAATCAGTGTGAATGGTCAACGGATCGTTGGCTCGACAGCAATTGTGTTGAGTGGAAGTTCAACTATCTTGGTAAACCAAGTGCCCATAAACCGTGCAGAGGGGATTCCTTATGAACTGAATGCGATCGGGGATCAAAACACGCTCTCTGATTATTTTACCAAATTAGAAGCCACAGGCCTAAAACTAAATGGCCTAACGGTGAGCATTACGAGAAAAATCGTGCGTATCCCATCTTACAAGGGAGCGTATGCGTTTAAACAAGCGAAACCGGTGATCACTGAAACATAATGGCAAGATTCCGTATGGTCACTTATCTTCTACTGGAGAATTAGAAACCTCAGTGGCGATTGGTCAACGTATAAGATGTCTGGAGTT
Source organism: Desulfosporosinus sp. (assembly GCA_003132105.1). Lineage (GTDB taxonomy): Bacteria > Bacillota > Desulfitobacteriia > Desulfitobacteriales > Desulfitobacteriaceae > Desulfosporosinus. The sequence continues at coordinate 1,603 of PKWS01000098.1, read as the reverse complement.
GGGCAATATTTTACAATCAATGTCCCGTGTCAACCGGCTATTAGAACATCAAGATTATATTTGCTACATGGAAAAAATTGACGTGTTGGAAAAGGAACGCCTTTTCTGTAAGCATGGCTTTGAGCATGGGTTAAATGTTGCGCGTATCGCTTATGCATATTTACTTGAAAGAGGAGAATTGCTGCTCCCCAAAGAGAGTGTATATGCAGCTGCTTTTCTTCATGACATTGGACGTTGGGTAGAATACCAAACAGGCGAAGATCACGCAGAGGCAAGCGCACGACTGGCTCTCCCTTTGCTTGAAGCGTGTCGATTTAGTTCCGACGATATTCAAGTGATCTTAAAAGGGATCCGTGAACATCGTCGGCATCATGAGGAAAATTTGACCTTGCTAGGAGCAGCATTGGCCTTAGCGGACGATTGGGCAAGAGATTGTCGTCATTGTTCGGTTCAAGCCCAATGTTACAAGTATAACCAGGCGATGAATCAGGTCGTGTATTAAGGGAGGGTAAAACAATGCATACGTATGGCCTTCGCTGGGTTATTCTAGATAATTTGGAAGAAGCCAAAATGGCTTTGACTCAAATTGGGTCTGATCCCGGAGGAATTGCTCATATGGCTGGGAAAGCAATAGGGCGTGGGATTAAATTAGAACAAGTACCGTTATCGGTAGCCCATATCCTAAAACAAGAGATGTTATCAGTAGGCGGAGATGCAGCAGTGCACCGAAATGTTATTATCAATAAAATAGATGCCACGGATGTTCTGTTGCTCGGCACGATACGACAACTCGGGCAACTTGCAAGTAAGGTATTAGCCCAACCATTTGGGCTTAAGAAGATAGGGCACGACCTAAAGCAGTTACTAGCTGCCCTGGAACCCACGAAAACTCGTATCTTAAAATGTCGGGGTATGGAACTACAGCTTGGGGATCGTACCCTGGTCATGGGGATCTTGAATGTAACGCCGGATTCCTTCTCGGATGGGGGTAGGTACTATTCTATTGAAAGTGCAATCACTCAAGCAAAACGCATGGTCGAAGAAGGCGTAGATATTTTAGACATTGGAGCTGAGTCATCGCGACCTCAGCATGAGGACGTGAGTTCCGACGAAGAATGGCGACGCTTAGAACCTGTACTCAAGGCTCTTTTAGAGCATGTTACGATCCCAGTTTCGATCGATACCTATAAGGCGAGCGTCGCGGCTAAAGCGCTCGATGCGGGTGCTCACATGATTAATGATATCTGGGGATTGCAAAAGGACCCAGACATGGCCAGAGTTGTCGGAGAATACCAGGTTCCTGTGATCGTAATGCATAATCAACAAGGCACGACCTATAATCATCTCATGGGGGATATGCTGACCTTTTTAAGGAGAAGCATCGAATTGGCAGAAGCCCATGGATTATCTGGAGATCAAATCATCGTTGACCCGGGGATCGGATTCGGAAAGACAACTGAGCAAAATCTTGAAATTATGGCCCGCTTGGCGGAATTTAGAACACTTGGACATCCGGTACTATTGGGAACTTCTCGCAAATCTATGATTGGAAAAACATTGAACCAGACGGTGGATGAGCGTTTAGAAGGGACACTTGCGACTA
>PKWS01000293.1:3372-6611 GCA_003132105.1 Desulfosporosinus sp. | reverse complement strand
AAATACCAAGTGGAAAAGACATGGAAAAAAGCAATGGTTCTCGCAAGCCATGTGAAGCAAGACCGCAAAGGCTTGTCTGATTTTACGCAAAATATGTAACCACGAAACTTTATCAACTAAGAAGCCATGCCAACCGTGATGAACGGAATGGGATGGCTTCTATTAAATTTAATCATTATTGGGTTAACACAACATCACCTAACCAAATCATAGACCCGACAAAAGGAACAAGAAGAACCCAAGATAGCCATTGTACTCTTTTATGTACCGCAAACGCTGAGCACAGTTGAAATAAAGGCAAAAAGGCCATAAGGTATCTAAGCCCTGGAGTAGCACCTAGGTATAGTGATATTGGGAGTGNNAAAACACAAATGAGGCTATTATCCCTGGCCAACCTATTAGCGATTGGGCTAGTAAAGGAAAATCCATAAATAAGATTGTTAATAAAAGAATACCAATAAATATTATTATTTTCATAAGTCCCCCCCTCTTCAAATATAACTAAAAACCAATCGCCAGTAATAAATATCTTTCCTCTATTTCTAAGTTGAGGTCGAAACAAGAAAAGAGCCTCCCCAACTTGCATCCAGCCTAGAGGGTCCGCGACCACACGCTCCGACACCTTTGCGATCGTCGTAACCAAACTCGGCTTTAAACCATATCTCCATCTCCCGCCTTTCCCGCAACGCGGGAAACAGGTCTTCGGACGTGACTCTCCACAATCCTTCGTTCCCAAGCCAGAGGGTCCGCGACCACACGCTCCGACGCCTTTGCGCGAGTCGTAGCCAAACTCGGCTTTAACCCCTCTTTTATCAGCAGGGCGGAACACAAGGANNGCTTTGGCCGGGCACCCTGCCCGCTCGTGTCCGGGGGTAAAGCCCTAGTTTGGCACGACGATCGCATGGCCAAGGACGTGTCTCGCGACACTCTCATTCCATGTGCACCGTCTTGTCTCTGGGGTCGCTTGCACCGAGTTGCGCTTGTGTGACACTGCGTCGCGGGCTTGGAACGGGGGAAATGTGCAATACACGATCCACTATGATATTCTAATCTCGGATTTCGAATAATGAATCTCGACTATGAAATATGAGAGGATGTTAAAATAGTGGCTGGATTTTTTGCACAGCTCAAAGAAGGTCTTACAAAAACACGGGAAAATTTTGTGGGAAAAATTGAAGAGGTTTTTACAGGCCGTAAGAAAATAGATGAAGAGTTATATGAAGAATTAGAAGAGGTGCTGATCCGTTCAGACGTTGGTGTTAATACATCATTTGAATTGGTGGAACGTTTGCGGAAAGAAGTTAAAAACCTAAAAATCTCGGAGCCAAGTGAGCTTTCTCAGGTACTCCAAGAATTGATCACGGAGTTATTGGGGGAAGAAGTAACCTTTACCTTAGCAAAGCAAGGGCCAAGTATTATTCTTGTGGTTGGGGTAAACGGGGTTGGCAAAACTACAACGATCGGTAAGCTTGCGAACCGGTTCAAAAAAGACGGGAAACGGGTTATAATGGCTGCAGGGGATACCTTTCGGGCAGCNNCGGGAAGGTGCGGACCCTGCAGCTGTTGCCTATGATGCGGTACAAGCTGCAAAGGCCCGTAGCATAGACGTTGTTATTGTGGATACCGCCGGCCGCCTCCATAATAAAGTGAACTTAATGGAAGAATTGCGTAAGGTCAAGCGGGTAATTGAACGCGAAATTCCGGGGGCACCTCACGAAGTGTTACTTGTGTTGGATGCTACTACGGGACAGAACGCTCTGCAACAAGCCAAGATTTTTCAAGAAGTGGCAGGAGTAACTGGAATTGTCTTAACGAAACTGGATGGGACAGCCAAAGGAGGCGTCGTGTTGGGAATCCGGGGAGAAACTCACATCCCTGTGAAATGGATTGGAATAGGAGAGGGAATCGAAGATCTGCGTCCGTTTGTTCCTAAGGATTTCGCAGCAGCACTTTTTAACCGGCCTGACGAGGAGGGAGAATTCTGATACAGTATGCACTCATTGGGGGAACCGGAGTTGAGCATTCTTCACTGACAGAACAGCGTGTTATCACGGTGGAAACTCCTTATGGATCGGTTGAACCTGTTGTCGGAAAACTTGCGAATCGTGAACTAGTTTTCATGAGTCGACATGGACGTGATCACGCCACACCTCCCCACCTCGTGAATTACAGGGCTAATATTTGGGCGCTACGAGAACTAGGAGTGCAAAAAATTATTGCTACAGCTGCTGTTGGTTCTTTGTCCTCAAATTTTCGTTTAGGTGAGTTGGTGCTTCTAGATCAGTTTCTTGATTTTACTAAAAGTCGTCCACAGACATTTTACGAAGGTGGCGAACAGGGCGTACTCCATGTGGATATGACAGAACCCTATTGTTCCGCTGTGCGGCAGGTTATTATAGACGCTTCAGAGCATCTTGGATTTGCTGTAAAAAATGGGGCATGTTATGTTTGTACAGAAGGTCCACGTTTTGAAACCCCTGCAGAGATTCGGATGTTTCAGCGCCTTGGGGCTGAACTTGTCGGAATGACGAGCGTCCCGGAAGTGGTTCTGGCTAGGGAGCTTGGGATGTGCTACGCTTCCATCGGGATGGTCACGAATGAAGCTGCGGGGATTGCAACGCATCCATTAACCCATGCAGAGGTAATGGAGAGTATGAAGGAACTAGGGGTAAAGGTCGCACAGCTCATTCAAGCGACCTTTGAGTTATGGAGTTCCAGTCAGAATTGTCTATGTGCCTCAGCGAATGGAGAAGTTGGTAAGTTTTAGAAAGGCAGTGGGACGATGAAATCGATTGAATGGCTTGGAAGTTCCTTGCGAATATTAGATCAGAGCAAGCTTCCAGTAGAAACTGTATATAGGAATGCAATGTCTTATGAGGAAGTGGCAGAGGCTATTGAACACATGGAAGTACGCGGTGCGCCTGCCATTGGGGCAGCAGCTGCTTACGGATTTGCGTTAGGAGTGCTAGAGTACCAGGGGACTAGAGAAGGGCTACCCAGTTTCATGGAAGTGGTACAAGACAGACTCGAGGCCACTCGGCCCACGGCGGTCAACTTGTTTTGGGCACTACGGCGTATGGAAGATCGCTTGCGTGAATGCCATGATGTCGAAGACTTGGATGAAGTGCGGCAGATTTTAATTGAGGAAGCGGATAGTATTGCCGAGGATGATCGCAGAATGAATCGCCTTATTGGGGAACATGGAAATGAAATTGTTCCAGAGAAGGCCAATATTCTGA
>PKWS01000293.1:3123-3355 GCA_003132105.1 Desulfosporosinus sp. | reverse complement strand
TCTTAATGCAACAAGGTAAGGTCGACCTCGTGATTGTGGGAGCAGACCGAATCGCTGCTAACGGAGATACAGCAAACAAAATTGGGACTTACTCAGTAGCGGTCTTGGCACACGCTCATGGCATTCCTTTTTATGTAGCAGCTCCTACCTCGACCATTGATCTAAAAGTAGCCACTGGTCAAGAAATACCGATTGAAGAACGGCCAGCCAAGGAAATGCGAGAGTGCTTTGG
>PKWS01000293.1:1219-3027 GCA_003132105.1 Desulfosporosinus sp. | reverse complement strand
GCGCAAGCCAGGTTTTCTTTAAAATTGCGGTAACCTATTGACAAGGTTATGAGGAGATGGAGAGTATGTCGAAGATTCTAATACGGGCCATGGTGTTACCCATGACCGGACAAGATGTATTTTATCCCCAAGGGGAAATTGCTATAGAGAACGATCGGATCGTTTCGGTGGGGGCACCGGGCTCTGTCCCGGCGGGTTTTATTCCCGACCGTATTCTGGAATTGCCTAATGACGTGGTTATGCCGGGTTTAATTAACACTCATACCCACGCAGCCATGACGTTACTCAGGAGCTATGCAGATGATCTGCCGCTCATGCCTTGGCTCAATGAGAAAGTGTGGCCTTTCGAAGAAAAATTGACAGAAGAGGACATTTATTGGGGAACGGCCTTAGCGCTTTGTGAAATGATTCGCTCAGGAACGACCACCATGCTTGATATGTATGCTTCCATGGATCAAGTGGCGGAGGCGGTGCTCAAGGCGGGGACTCGTGCTGTCCTTTCACGAGGGCTGGTCGGGAACAATCCAAACGGCAAGCGGGCTTTAGAAGAGAATATTGAATTAGTTCAGCGTTATCACGGAGCCGGTGATGGGCGAGTGAGCGTCATGTTTGGCCCTCATGCCCCTTATACATGCTCAGGCGAGTATCTCCAGAAGGTGAAAGCAGAAGCAGATCGACTGGGTGTGGGGATTCATATTCATGTGGCAGAGACTCGGGATGAGATTAATATGATAAGAGAGCAATACGGAAAAACTCCTGTGCAATGGCTCGATGAGCTTGGGCTTTTCGGAGGGCATGTAGTGGCAGCACACTGTGTTCATTTGACACCGGAAGATATGGACATCTTAGCTAGTAGGCACGTCTGTGTCGCCCATAATGCTGAAAGTAACATGAAACTTAGCAGCGGAACCGCTCCAATAACCGAGTTGCGCGCCAAAGGCGTTGTCATAGGGCTGGGAACGGACGGTGCGTCAAGTAATAATAATCTCGATCTTTTTGGGGAGATGCGATCCGCAGCACTTCAACAAAAGCTACGGGTGGATTCGACCGTACTCCCTGCTTATGAAGTATTAGAAATGGCAACGCTTGGTGGGGCTCAAACGCTCGGTCTTGAAGATGTCGGTATGCTCGCACCGGGCTTTAAAGCAGATATTATCTCAATAGACATGGATCAACCGCATTTCTATCCTCGTTTTTCCATTCCGGCGCATCTGGTCTATGTTGCCCATGCAGGGGACGTACGCACGGTGATGGTAGACGGCAAATTTCTCATGGAAGAACGGAAACTTTTGACCATGGATGTAGCTAAGGTTTGTAAAGAAGCGGAAACCCGGGCAAAGCGGATTTCAGCGGAGTTGAATGGTTAAGTAATTAGCCTTGACAAACCATTAAATATAGTCTAAAATTCGTTTGTAAAGTAAAAATACTTTACAGGGGGTTAGGGATGGAAAAACTCGCCGAAATGGCTCTCTTAGCAGATTTCTATGGCCCACTTCTTACAGAAAAGCAACGAAACGTTTGGGATCTTCATTACCAACAGGATCTTTCTTTGGCTGAAATCGCTGAGATGGAACATATCAGCCGTCAGGCTATTCATGATTTGATCAAACGCACAGAACGGATCCTTGCAGAATACGAGGAGAAATTAGGGCTTGTTCAGAGGTTCTGGGCGGAACGTGAGAAATTAATGGAAGTGAAAACCTTGTCACAGGGATTAAATGAGCAAGATTTTACCAGCCAATCAGCATGGAAACGCCACCTTCAACTACGCACCATGATTGATGAAGTTTATGTCAATATTACGGATG
>PKWS01000293.1:0-1198 GCA_003132105.1 Desulfosporosinus sp. | reverse complement strand
AAACTCCAAGAAACATTTAAACGGCTCAAAGGAAAGGGCAGGTTAAAGGAAGCAGATGTCAACGAGGCTATGCGCGAAGTTCGCGTTGCTTTATTGGAGGCAGATGTTAACTTTAAAGTGGTCAAGGACTTTGTGGCCAAGGTTAAGGAACGTTCGATCGGTCAAGAAGTCTTAGAATCTCTTTCTCCCGCACAATATGTCATTAAGATTGTGCATGAAGAAATGATTGAACTTATGGGTGGCGCAACAGGTAAAATTCTCATAGCCTCTAAACCGCCAACTGTGATCTTACTAATAGGCCTTCAAGGAGCAGGGAAGACAACCCATGCGGCGAAATTAGCTAATATGCTTAAAAAACAAGGTAAACATCCGCTGTTGGTTGCATGTGATATTTATCGTCCCGCTGCGATAAAGCAATTGCAGGTTTTGGGCGATCAACTGGCAGTGCCTGTGTTTTCTATGGGTCAAGAGGCTCCGGTGGATATTGCTAAGGCGAGCATCAAGCACGCTAATTCGAATGGGCAAGATGTGGTCATTATCGATACTGCCGGACGTTTGCATATTAACGAAGAGCTGATGAGTGAACTTCGGGACATTAAAGCTGCTGTCAAACCCCATGAGATTTTATTAGTGGTAGACGCAATGACGGGTCAGGATGCAGTTAATGCTGCAGAATCGTTTCACANNTGGGGATGGGCGATGTCCTGACCCTGATCGAGAAAGCGCAAGAGTCTTTCGATGAGAAAAAAGCGAAAGAAATGGAACAGAAGCTGCGTAAACAGGAACTTAACCTCGAGGATTTTCTGGAAATGACGCAGCAGATGAAAAAAATGGGCCCACTTTCTTCGATTATGGAAATGCTCCCAGGTGGTATGGGTAAGCAATTAAAAGATGTGAAAATTGACGAAAAGGATACGGCCCATCTTGAGGCCATCATTCGTTCGATGACGATAGAAGAACGCCGGAAACCGATTCTCATTAAAGATTCTCGTAAAAAAAGGATTGCTAAAGGAAGCGGTACATCGGTTCAAGACGTTGGACGTCTGCTAAAACAGTTTGAACAAATGCAGAAGATGATGAAGCAATTTGCCAGCCCGGGTGGTATGGGAATGGGTATGCTCGGGAAGAAAGGCAAAAAAGGAAAAAAGAGAGGCCTTGTGTGACACAGCGCTCGGTGCATACGACGCAGAGCAAACTA
>PKWS01000429.1:4444-9832 GCA_003132105.1 Desulfosporosinus sp. | reverse complement strand
TCTCCATCGAACTCTACCTTATCAGTGCCGTCGTTGAAAGTTCGGGAAAAGGGGCGATTCAGAAGTTCGTTTTCTACAGTTTCTCGATGTAACGAGTGTTGCTCTTCCTTCTCCTCCTCGCGACTGCATTCCGTACATACGGTAGTGTAGGGCAAGGCCTCGAGCCGCTCTAACGGTATTTCATGACCGCAGTGTTCGCAAACACCATATTTGCCTTCTTCAAAGCGTGCCAAAGCAACATCAATCGCTTCAACTCTGTGGAGCAACCGATCATGTTGGGCTACATCTCGAGATCGCTCATAAACCTCGGTTGCAATGTCTGCCGGATGATTGTCTATGAGCGATAATTCACCCAATGACTCCCGCATATCTACTGTAAAAAATTCTGTCGCGGTTTCCATCGAATCTTTTCTCTCTTCACGGAGCGTTTCGATCAGTTTAGTATAACGTGTTTGTTCTTTCATACTCCCTGCCTCCTATCTTATCTAAGGTTGATTAACGTACTTACTTAGTTCTGCAATAACCCCTCCGATAACCGGCAAATTAAGGACAACTATACATTTTAACAAGAAATAAGCAATTCCTGCGAGGAGTCCAGCTCCCAACGCTGTTCCCAATCCTCGCACAAGACCGACCAAAAATTGAACCATAGAAGGCGTCCAGGGCGATTCAAATACGCGATGTATTCGGCCAATCTCATCTTTTCTAGAGTCTCCGCCAATAATGCAACCTGATGTCTTAATCCAGCCAACTCCTTAACGTTCACAGGGTCGACTACCTCTTTATTCGCTGAGAGTAACACTGTCGATTCACTCTTTTCATCCGAACCGGTCACAATATTCACCTCACGTTAAAACATCAAATTTAGTGTTCCCACGTCAATGAAATTTACACTGATTAACTAATCTTTAAGAAAAGTTATATCTACTCAAACTACAGTCCTCAGGACACTCAATATCTTGTTACCATACTAAGAACCCATTACAGCTGTAGTCACTCCTGCTATAAAAATAGGTATTGCCAATAGCAGTTCTAGGTCATCTAAAGGAAGTAGAAGGAAGTATAGATATTCGAACCTATTTCGTATATAATCCAAACATGTGAGAAAATGTTAACCAATTTCTAAAATCATCGTGAGTTAGCTGACAAAGTAAAAAATTTAGTGAAAAGAGGGATAAACGTGGGAAGTATTCATAATAAAATGCCCTTTACCTCAAAACTCCTTATATTGCTTCATCTTCTATTAGGACTTGGGGCAGTTTTCGGGGGAATAATGCTAGTCATCGATCCCAGTGGGGAATTGATTAAAATGCCAATTACATTACTCGAAAATTCACCATTCAATAGTTTTTTAATTCCGGGGATAATACTTCTTGTGGTTTTAGGAGTGTTACCACGTTTCTTGGATCAATTTCTTTAAACGAGCTTCAATTTTCCCAACCAAAACCTTCCGACGATATTTAGGACACCAGACCACATGGTATTTGCATGAGTAGACAATGTTATTGTTTGATTTATATTTTATACCCATAAAATAATTATACTACATGTACGTATATGATACAACGAGGTCTTTAGATTTGCCTTATATTCCCATAGCTGAAGCTAGGGGCTTTACGGCAACAAGTGGTAAATAAAAGAATAGAGGCTATTGTTTAAACAATTAGCCTCTATTTATGCCGTTTTTTTTAAACGTGAATTTTGCAGTCCAAGGAAGTACCCGTTAATAATTATTGTGGTCTTCCTTTTTTATAGTTTTGGTATAATATTTGGTACATGTACCAAAACCTAAAGCCATGATTATCAAGCCTAAATGCACCTTTGGAGCTAAAGATTCTCGCCAATTCAAATGAACTCACCTTAGTTTAAATATAAAGGAAACTTACTTGAGGTGGAGTTTTAACTCCATCTGAAGTCTAGTTGAACTTATCCAGGGGCCTAGCGCCACTTATCTACTACTTAAGAAGTGGGAGACTTAGTGGCGGTTGGCCATCGGATAAAAATGTCAAACACCCTTCTTCGGGAGGATATACGCTATTGTATTTCGTCCCGCGCTATGGTATTATGTATACATAATACATTGAAAGAAGGGATTCTATGTTTCTTGTAACGTGGATCGAAGGCGAAGAAGTTAATTATCGGCTCGTAAAGAAGCAGGAACTTCCTAAACTTATGGCATCCTTTGGGCAACATGCTATTATACAAAAATTTTCCTCTTAATGTAATATTCATTCCTTTTAATCATTTGTTAGGTAAGGATTTTTTAAATAATGATATATGTAATGTCCATCGAAATGATGGACATTTATTTTTATATCTTCTGCAGGATAATACTAATTTTTCTCGAATAAATTAATGGTAGTCGCCTTAAGGGAGGAGGGTTAGGATTGCCATACAAGATTTTGGTTGATAGCGCGTCAGATATACCCTTTGACAGAGCAAGTGCTGCAGGTATAGTCACTGTTCCTATGCTAGTAAACATCGATGGTAAGACTTTTTTAGAAGGGGTTAACCTTACGACCAAAGACTTTTATGCTCAATTTAATAACTTTAAGGAATTGCCTAAAACATCCCAACCTAATCCAACCACATTATTAGAACATTATGAAAGAACCTTGTCCGAGGGGTATGAAGTGGTGGCAATTCATCTTTCCTCTGCTTTAAGTTCGACTTTCGCAACTGCTCAAATGCTACGTGGTCTCACCTCTGCTCCGGAACGAGTGCATATTATAGATAGCTTAGGAGCATCATTCGGGTATGGGTTACTTGCACTGTTAGCTCAGCAAATCCTTGAATCGGATATTCCTTGGGATGAGGTTGAAACCAAAATACTTGCAATTCGCAAGAATATGCGATATGTTTTTACATTAGATACGCTTGAATATCTCGTTAAAGGGGGAAGAGTGAGCAAAACAGCAGGGTTCATTGGTGGATTACTCGCTGTAAAGCCTATTTTGCAGATGACTCCGGATGGTAGAATAGAACCCTTTGCTAAAGTTCGTTCCCGACGAGCTGCCATTAGAAAATTAGTCAATGTAATGGAACATGAAATAGCTCATCCCGAAAAGCAAGTAATTGGGATTTCTCATTCGGCTTGTTTGGAGGATGCCCATTTTTTGGCTGCTGAAATTCGTCAACTACTTACTGTGAAAGATATCTGGATCAGTGAAATCGGATGTGTCGTCGGAAGCCACACTGGACCAGGAACATTAGCCCTTTTTTATCAGACTTGAAACACGTCAGGAATAAGAGGTGTACTTCGTTGTTGAAATTTATTACTGCTTTTCTCATCGCAATATTGATGATGGTTAGTGTTGCTCCCAGCGCATTTGCGGAAGAAACTTCTTCAAAAGAACCTTTAATACGAGGAGAGGGTGCCTATTTAATCGATGTATTATCCGGTCAAACCCTCTTTATGAAGAATCCAGATAAGCCACTAGCTCCAGCCAGCACAACAAAAATTATGACCGGACTTCTAGCGATTGAACGTGGTGATTTAAATGATATCGTGACCGCGAGTTCTTCAATGCATAATAATAAACTTGTTTATGGAACACAAATATACCTTGAGCCTGGGGAAAGAATGCCCTTAAAAGAACTTCTTTATGCTTTGCTGTTAAACTCTGCCAACGATGCAGCTGTTGCAATTGGGGAACATGTAGGAGGCAACTTACCAAACTTTGTCGAAATGATGAATCAGCGTGCCCGTGAAATAGGGGCTAACCAAACCCATTTTCTTAACTCAAGTGGTCTAACAGAGGCTGGGCACGTCACGACCGCTCATGATTTAGCACTTATTGCGCGTGTCGCCTATCAAAATCCTACATTTGCTGAATATGTCCGTACTAAATCACAGGCCATCGTTCGAACAAAACAGGGTAGTCCCACTCTAATGGTTAATGAGAATAAATTGCTGTGGAGAGATTCTACGGTTGATGGCATTAAAACAGGATACACAGCTGCTGCCCAAAATTGTCTCGTCGCGTCAGTGACCAAGGATGGACGACAATTCATTGGCGTGATCCTTAAATCTCCAGGACACGAAATATATTCAGATATGCAGGCTATGTTTGAGTTTGGCTTTACTCAGTTTAAAGAGACTATTTTTAAACCTTCTGGATCGATCCTGTCAAGAATTATGGTGAATAATGAACCTGTCGATCTAATTCTTGATCGTCCGATCTATATGACTCAGAAACTCGACAAACAGAGTTCGGTATTGAATTTACGCGTTATACCTAATTCCTCCAGTCCTCTTAGCTCTGTAAAAGAGGGTCAAGTTGTTGCTAAAGTTGAAATTTTGGAAGGAAACACACTCGTAAGCACGCTTCCTTTAAAATCCTCGCGGACAATTTTTCCACCTATATTAAACAGTAATGTGCGTTCAAATTTTCTTGCCTTGATTAGGGGATTCATGCTCATTGGAGTCGTATTATCACTCCTCATAAGCCAAAAAATATACGCCGACAGGCGTTGGCGCAGACAAATGCAAATTATGAAGCGAAGGGAGTCCAATTCGTGAATCACGTGACTAAAGTATTCTTTACTCAAAGTTTGAAATTCATTGCCTTCTGGGTTGCAGTTGGTGGACTTATTTTCCTTATGGGGCACTTTATTTATTTGTTCTTGCCCTTCCTGCTTGCGTTTATTATGACCGCAGCCATCAATCCCCTTAGAAACTTACTAGTTTGTAAAGTTCGCCTTCACAAAGGAGTTGCTGTTGTAACTGCAATGATCGTAGAAATCGGTGGATTAGGCGTAATTATTGCTCTTTTGGTTATTCGTCTTATTCAAGAAGTCCGCGAAATTAATATTAAATGGCCACATTATAATGATTTGTTGCAACATTTTTCTACTCGTTGGCTAACCAAAATAGAAATTTATTATCTAAGATTACCAGGTACCAACATTGATACCATTAACAATAGCGTTAAAGAATTCATCAATAAGATTCCTGCGCTACTCGCTAGTATATTATCGATGGCTGCCAAAATCCCTGAAATTATCATTGTTATTGTCATTGCCTTAGTAGCAACTTTTTTTATGTCCTACGGCTCCAAACGCTATCTCACAGAAATTTTGAATATCTTTCCCATGGAATGGCGCGAGCGTATCAGTGAATTAGGTCGAGATTTTTCCCGTGGCTTTGCAGGTTTTATCCGGGCGGAATTCATAATCTTTTTGATTACTTTGTTTCTATCCATTGTCGGATTAATGATTATCCACCCCAAATATGCGATTATCTTAGGGACTATATCAGGGATCTTTGGTATACTCCCGGTTTTAGGGGTGGGTATTGTACTTGTCCCTTGGTCTATTTTGGCCTTCATAAGTGGGCATAGCCTGTTGGCTATTGAGCTTATACTACTAACGGCTCTTATCACAATT
>PKWS01000429.1:0-4363 GCA_003132105.1 Desulfosporosinus sp. | reverse complement strand
ATTAAGAATTAAAAGGCACGATTTAGGAGTGACTTTCTTGGAAAATAATAAAAAGGTTGTTACATTAGTCTATGGTTGCCAAATGTCTGAACGTGATGCTGAAACTCTGACAGAAATTACAAGACACTTCGGTTATTCGCCTTCAGATGACATTGAAACTGCAGACTTAGTAATTGTTAATACTTGTTGCGTAAGAGAAAGTGCAGAGAATAAGATACTTGGGAAAATTGGAGAACTAAAGAAACTCAAAGAACGAAATTTGGATGTAAAGATTGCTATCACTGGCTGCATGGTTCAACAACCGGGTGCCCTAGAACGATTGCAGAAACGAGCACCTCATGTGGACATTTGGGCCGGAACCCATAATTTACACGATTTTTCCGCCCTTTTACATCGGGTAGAACAGGGAGAAAAAGTGGCAGAAGTTTGGCAAGAACCAAAAGCAACCTTAGAAATTACACCGCTCGCTGAGAAAGGCAAGCTACATGCAAATGTAAATATCATGTATGGTTGCGATAATTTCTGCACCTATTGCATTGTTCCACATGTTCGCGGCAGGGAAAGAAGCCGTAGACCTAACGAAATTCTTCAAGAAATCGAATCCCTAGTGGACAGTGGTTGTCGAGAAGTCACATTATTAGGACAAAATGTGAACTCCTATGGAAAGGAGTTTTCACCCGCCTATGACTTTGCGGATCTACTTCAGCAAGTGAATCAAATAGCATTTCTTTTGAGGATACGCTTTATCACTTCTCATCCCAAAGATTTATCAAATAAGCTAATTGAAACTGTTGCTGAGGGGGAGAAACTTTGTGAGCATTTTCATCTCCCTATTCAATCAGGTAGTAATTTTATTTTAGAGCGCATGAATCGTAAATACACAAGGGAATACTATTTAAGCCGAGTTAAAAAAATTCATAAACTTATCCCGAATGCTTGCGTAACAACGGATATTATTGTTGGTTTTCCTGGTGAAACGGAAGAAGACTTCGAACAGACCCTCGCTATGATGAATCAAGTTCATTATAGTCAAGCTTTCACCTTTATGTATTCTAAACGTACTGGAACGCTTGCCGCGGAGATGGAAGACCAGATTCCTTTAGACGTTAAAAAGAGGCGTTTACAGAAATTGATGAGTGTCCAAAACCAAGAAAGCCTTGAATTGCGCCAACAAATGATAGGAAAAATGGTAGAAGTTCTTGTTGAAGGGCCTAGTAGAACAAATCCTAAGCGTTTAACCGGACGAACTCGTGGAAACGATCTTGTCGTTTTTGTTGGTAATCTAGAAACTATCGGATCGTTAGTGAATGTAAGGATCAATGAAGCAGGATCCTGGACGCTAATTGGAGAGGTTGAATGATCCTGAAAAATCTTTAGCCTTGGAATTTAATGCAGGAATAAAGCGTTGCTATGTAGAATGTAATATTCGGAGGTGTGTTAGTAATGATTAATAATGAAATTACAGAAAAAGCTGGATTCTTGGCTGATGCCATTGCTCGAAGTTCGGAGCTTCTCGAATTACGTAGAACGGAAGATGCAATGTCAGCTGACGAGTCAGCCCAAGAATTGATTGCAGAATTACAGAAAGCTCAAGAGCGGTTTATGGAAAAGCAACAAAGCGATAGCGAGCCTTCTGAAACCGATAAAAATGCGGTCGATGAAATTGAAACAAAAGTAGAGGGTAATCCTGTCATTGTCGCTTATATGACAGCCCAAGACAATTTCACGGAAATGTTGGACAGTGTTAATGCCATTCTAGCCGGTGCGATTGCTGGAACTTCAGACGGTTGTTCCTGCGAAGACGACACTTGTGATTCTGGCGGATGCGAGCCTGGTGGATGTGGTAGCAGAAGCTGCGGTTGCTCAGGAAGCTAACACTTCACGAAGTACAATGAGTTATTAAAAGGGAAGGGCTAAATCGGTAGCTCTTCCCTTTTAAGGATTAAATAAACTTGGAATTACTTATACTTTGTGACTAGTAGAACTAATTTCTTAAAAAGGGGAGACTACAAGGTATGACCACCCCGATGATGCTGCAATACCGAGGAATTAAAGAAAAGGTCCCAGGAACTATTCTTTTTTATCGATTAGGCGATTTCTATGAAATGTTTGGGGAGGATGCAGAATTAGCCGCACCCATTTTACAAATAGCCTTAACAGGACGAGATGCAGGAGAAGGTAAACGAATTGCCATGTGTGGCGTACCTTATCATGCAATAGATAATTACTTACCGAAACTCGTCAAGGCTGGGCATAAAGTCGCCATTTGTGAACAAGTGGAAGACCCAAAAAATGCTAAAGGGATTGTCAAACGTGACATTATTCGTATTGTTTCTCCGGGTACTCTGACCGAATCAGTCTCTGACGGGACCAATCATTATTTAGCCAGTGTGTATCATGATACATACTGGGGGCTTGCTTTTCTTGATTCATCTACTGGAGAATTTTCGATGTTCCAAACCCCTGAACTTGACGTTCTCCTCACTGAACTATCCCGTATAAATCCCGCTGAACTACTATTGCCCCCTGAACTTATGAAAAAACCTAAGCCTTGGGAGGGTTATTACTGTAGCGTTCGCGAACGAAAAACGTTTTGTGGTCAGGCCTTACGTGATCGCTTTCTTGGTCAGCAGGATTTGTTTCAAGAATTTCCTGTAGGTACCCAAGCTGCCACAGCTTTATGGAGCTACTTACTCGAAACGATGCCCAGCGTAGATCCAACCCATATCATAGAAATTACGACGTTCCGTTCTGAAGACTGGATGTTTCTCGACCAATGGACCCGTCGTAATCTTGAACTTACACAATCCCTCCGTAGCGTTGAAAAAAAAGGAACGCTCTTGTCTGTTCTTGATTTAACCCAAACTGCATTTGGAGGAAGGCTTTTAAAGCATTGGATTGAGAAACCCTTGCTTAGGAAAAATGCAATAGATCGGCGTCTTGATGTGGTTGAAGAACTGACCTCTGACTCATTTCTCCGTAGAGACTTATTTAAGCTTCTGTCCAAGGTCTATGATCTCGAGCGCCTGATGGGGAAGGTTTCTTATGGGACTGCCAATGCGAAAGATTTATTAGCGTTGGCGCAAACCTTAGCCCTTCTTCCTGAAATTCGTACTCTCCTGACATCTAGCTCTGCTGAAAACCTTAAAAGCAAGGCACCCCTTCTGGATGGACTTGACTCATTCGTTAATCAGCTTCAAAGTGCGCTTAATCCCAATCCCCCATTATCTCTACGTGATGGCAATATCATCAAAACCGGTTATTCCCAAGAAGTGGACGAACTGCGTGCCATTTCGACAGGTGGCAAAGCATGGGTAGCCCAACTAGAGAACGCAGAACGTGAACGAACTGGAATTCGTTCCTTGAAGATAGGGTATAACAAAGTCTTTGGCTATTATATCGAAATCACCCATGCTAATGCTCATCTTAGTCCTCCTGATTATCAACGCAAGCAGACCTTGTCTAATGCCGAGCGCTTCATTACTCCTCAATTGAAAGAGTACGAACAAAAAATCATAGGGGCTGAGGAAAAACTCAAAGACTTAGAGTACGAACTTCTCTTAATTCTTCGGGAAGACGTTCGAACACATACCAAGATCATTCTGCACATAGCTCAAGTTTTAGCGGAAATTGATGTCTTTGTCAGTTTAGCTGAAGTTGCAGTTCGTAACCACTATGTCCGCCCACAGATTAAAGATGACGGTCAAATCCTTATCACAGAAGGCAGACACCCTGTTGTTGAACAAATGCTTGAATCCGGAGTGTTCGTCGCCAATGATACCCTCATGTCTAACAGTCTTCATTTAGCTCTTATCACAGGCCCCAATATGGCAGGGAAATCGACTTACATGCGCCAAGTCGCCTTGATTGTTCTCATGGCACATATTGGATCCTTTGTACCAGCTAAAAGAGCCAGCATCACACTGGTTGATCGGATCTTCACGAGGGTTGGTGCATCTGATGATTTAGCAGCCGGACAAAGCACCTTTATGGTTGAAATGCATGAAGTCGCACATATTTTGAAATATGCCACTGCGAAAAGTTTAATTATTTTAGATGAAATTGGGCGGGGAACTGCGACGTTTGATGGACTCAGCATCGCTTGGTCTGTTGCCGAGCACCTAGTTCAACAGCCCATGTTCAACCCTAAAACCCTCTTCGCCACTCATTATCATGAGCTAACGCATCTCCAAGACGATTTTTCCGGGCTATTTAACCTTCATGTTGGGGTGAAGGAACGGGGAGAAGATATTGTTTTTTTACACAAAATATTGCCCGGTAAGGCCGATCGCAGTTATGGTATACAAGTTGCTCGTTTAGCCGGTCTGCCGCAAGACCTTCTTAAACGTGCTAAAACCCTGCT
>PKWS01000210.1 GCA_003132105.1 Desulfosporosinus sp. | reverse complement strand
AACCGACCGAGCAGAAAGAAGAAAAAAGGGATTAAAGGCCACCAAAGAACCCAAGTGGCGGCAGTACCAAAGTTATCATGGGCGAGTGTGGGTCCTGCTAACGTTTGAAACATGATGACCGCAAAAACGGAAACAGTAATCCATTGAAATATCTTGGGGAAGAAAAAACTTTTAAGAAAACGTTTGAGCCATGATTGATTAAGGAAATTTATGGGTTGCTTTTTATCAGACATTTTAATGGCCTCTACTTTCTCAGTTTTTCTTTCGTTTCAACATAGCTGCTAGTAGCCCGGCGATCACAACTGCTCCTGCGACACTACCAATGAAAACTAGATTTGGTCCAGATTTAGCGACAGTTATGGGGAAATTGGCGGTAGTTTCACCTAAAGGCGAAGAAATAGTAATCGCTTGATTCCATTGCCCTGGTTGGCTGAAGGTCATATTTTCCATCATGTATGTGCCAGGGACCATAGCCATTGATCCCATTGTAGACTGTTCCTGCATGGCCGTCTCCCCGCCTTGTTTATCCATACTGGAAGACATACCCATGCCACCCATGCTATCCCCAGTGCTACCTGACTTCATCGTTGATTTCATCATCATGACTTTGGCACCAGTTACTGGCTGCCCGTTAGCCTTATTTTGGATGATCATTGTCATGGTTCCTGCTTCGTTGGCCATAAGGCTTTCCGGGCTGGTCTGCATAATCACGTGATAAGGGCCAGCGTCTTGTTCAATCTTGCTAGATGAAGCCGGGGTATTTGCCAGGGTATTTGTGGCAAACAAGAGAGTTAAGCCTAATAGAGATAGCGAAAGAAAGATTTTCTTCATTGGTTTTCTTGGGTAATTCATGAAACACACTCCTCTGAAAAATTATTACGGATAATCTAATTGCAAAAGCGATGCCAAGTTGCGCTTGGTTAGTGATTATGATGTAATAGTAACAAGGTTAGAAACGATTCCAGACAGAATTGATAGGACTTTCAACTGTTTATAAAAAAATTAGTAGATACTCAACAAAAGATTTGAAATGGTACTTTGAAGCCTCTAAAGAGGTAGAAAATTGCAAGTGGTGTAGGATAAACTACAGTGTAGTGTGTCTTATCCTACACTGACGTCTTATGACGTGGAATATCCTTAATAGGGACATTAGAGTTTAAGGGAGTGGAGAGAGTTGCGCCGGATTTTAGTGGCTGATGACGAAGCCAATATGCGTTGGGTTCTAGAACGGGCCTTAACAAAAGCTGGTTATGAAGTGGAAACGGTTGAGGATGGACAACTCGCCTTAGATCGAGCTCTTGCGGAACGTCCGGATCTTGTCCTTGTGGATTTAAAAATGCCGAAGATGAACGGCTTAAGTGTCCTGCGCACGTTGAAAGAGCATTATCCGGATTTACTGATTGTCATGATGACCGCGCATGGAAGTACTGCCACGGCCGTTGAAGCCATGAAGGCCGGGGCGCATGATTATTTAATGAAACCTTTTGATATAGACGAACTGCTGATCACGGTCACCAAGGCCTTTGAAGTGGAAAGCTTGCGCGAGCAAGTGGATTATTTAAAAGGAGAGGCTCAGCACGGCGGTTGGCAGTTAGTGGGGAATAGTGAGGAGATGCAAGCCGTGAAACATCTCGTTGAACGGGTTGCTCCAACGTCGGCAACGGTACTTATTCAAGGGGAGTCGGGCACAGGAAAGGAACTGGTGGCCCAGGCTATTCATGCCTTAAGCTCGGGCGTTGATGGACCTTTTATCCGAGTGAATTGTGCAGCATTGACAGAGACCCTATTGGAAAGCGAATTGTTTGGACATGAGAAAGGAGCTTTTACAGGAGCCCATGCCCGCAAAATAGGGCGGTTTGAATTAGCGGATGGAGGGAGCCTCTTCCTTGATGAAATTGGCGAACTGTCATTCAACGTTCAAGCCAAACTGTTACGGGTACTCCAGGAGCGGACGTTCGAACGAGTTGGCGGAGAGAAAACTATTAAGGTAGATGTGCGGATTATTGCCGCGACGAATCGAGATTTACATAAAGAGGTTCAAGAAGCACGCTTTCGAGAGGATTTATATTACAGACTCAATGTCTTTCCAATTTCCGTGCCTCCCTTACGTGAACATCGTGAGGATATTCCTATCTTAACGGAACATTTCTTAGAGAAACTCAGGACCTATGGGGGAAGCAAGACTCTTGGTCCAGGAGTCCTGTCTCAACTTATCACCTATACCTGGCCAGGAAATGTGCGCGAACTGGAAAATGTCGTGGAACGCATGGTGATTATTTCCCAAGGGGCAGTGATTGGGATGGATAGTTTGCCCCTCTTTGACATTTCTCTAAAGTCGGAGAAGAACCCTGGATCCTTTGTACTACCGCCTGAGGGAGTCTCCCTAGAAGAGATTGAGAAATCTTTTCTTCAGCAGGCCATGGAACAAACAGGAGGGAACCAAAGCCAGGCGGCAAAACGGTTAGGGCTTTCTAGGCATGCCTTTTTATACCGTATAGAAAAATATGGAATAGATCCTCACTGGGGTATTTAGAAAGGAGGTCCGCTTTTTGAATCACGAACCCCCTGACCAAAATCAGGCCCGAACGTTCTTTGACCTCATCGCGATCGGGCTTGTTGTGACGATTTTGACGGCTGTTCACTACACGAATTACCATTATGAAATGAATTACCACATTCTACTGCAATTCGCGTACTATCTCCCGGTGATTTATGCGGCCATGCGTTTTGGCATTTTTGGGGGGATCCTATCTGGCTTGGCCATTACGCTCCTCATCTTACCGTTTATGATGCATTTCCATGGCATGGACCCATCCACTAACTATACCCAATGGGTGGAAATTGGCTTGATTAACGTAATTGGCTGGTTGACAGGATTCCTGACTGAACAGGAGCGGAGGGCAAAATGCAAATATCAACTCGCCTTAACTGTTCAAAAGGAATTGGTGGAGAAGTTAGAGCAAGAAGGTATGGAGCGTGAACGCTTGGAGGCGGAAATCCGACAAACGGAACGCTTAACGGCTCTGGGGCATATGAGTGCAGGGTTGGCTCATGAAATACGCAATCCCCTGGGGATTATGAAAGTGAGTATCCAACTCCTGGCACAGGAAAAAGGCGACGATGGTGTTGTTTTAGAATACTGCCGGGTGCTTCTGGAAGAATGTGAACGTTTAAATCGCTTGGTAAGTGATTTTCTGAGCTTTGCCCGTCCCAAAGAACCTATACGTGAACGGGTTGCATTGGGGAAACTTTTGGATGAAGGAGTTACCTTGATCCAGCCGGCCCTGCGGCAACATCATATTGACTTAGAACAAGCGCGAAGCCAACTTGACGAGCAAGAGGTCGAGGTAGACCCGGATCAAATTAAGCAAGTCATCTTAAATATCTTACTCAATGCCATCGATGCTCAAGGGGACGGTGGAGTGATCCATCTTGAGGGAGTTCGGCAAGTTGGCTTTGTAGGCTTCGCCGTCAGTGACGAGGGACCCGGTATTTCGTCAGACGCCCTGCCCTATATTTACGACCCGTTTTTTACGACGAAGGAAAAAGGGACAGGATTAGGGTTATCCGTTGTGCACCGCATCCTTGATCAACACGGGGGGAAGATATCCACTGCGAATCGGATTGAGCGAGGGGTTCGGGTGGAAATACTGTTACCTTTCATTTAATATACATGTGCTCCATAACAAGGCGCGTAAAAACTGACCATTAATGAGTCAGAAGAAGTAGAAGGTGAAATCTGTGTTCAATATTGTAGTTCTTGGAATCGTAAGTTTTTTAACAGATATTAGCTCAGAAATGGTTTATCCTTTGCTCCCTATCTTTTTGACAGTAAACCTTGGGGCAAGCCCTGCTATACTGGGGATTATTGAAGGGATTGCTGAGAGCTTAGCAAGCTTGCTTAAGGTTTTCTCGGGGTACTGGGGTGATAAAACCAAAAAGAAAAAGGAACTAGCCATTGTGGGATACGGTAGTTCCTTTTTCGGAAAGTTTATTCTTATCTTGGCAGGGTCTTGGAGCGGCGTATTACTTTCACGTGTCGTGGATCGGTTAGGAAAGGGCGTCCGCACCGCACCTCGTGATTCCCTGATTGCCGATTCAGCGGAAGAAAAGTCATACGGACAGGCTTTCGGCTTACATCGTGCGATGGATACGTTCGGAGCGGTGATAGGGGTTGCCATTGCCTATGTATTGTTGATGGGAAACACCTCTAATTTTAAACGTATTTTTATATTCTCTATGATTCCGGCATTCCTAGGGGTTGTTGCCCTCTTTTTTATCCGTCAGCCTCGAAAAGTAAAAGAAAGTGGTAAGAAGTTTTCGTTTTCTTGGGCGCAGTTAGATGGAAGGTTAAAAGCTTTCTTAATTTTGACCTTTATCTTTAATCTGGGGAATTCCTCAAATCAGTTTTTACTCCTAAGGGCAAATAAGCTGGGGGCATCTGCCCCTGTGGTTGTGTTGTTGTACCTTGTGTATAATATTAGCTATGGAATTTTATCCTATCCGGCCTGTACATTCTCGGATCGGATTGGGCGCAAAAAAGTGCTTGTTGTGGGATATTTTGTTTACGCGCTCGTATATTTGGGTTTTGCACGGGTGTCTGGAGTACCTTTAATGTGGATGCTTTTTATCATTTATGGGATATACATTGCATTGACTGAAGGGGTAGAGAAAGCCTTGTTAGCAGATATGGCACCATCTCATTTAAGGGGAACTGTTATCGGTTTACATGCTGCACTGGTGGGGGTAGCCTTACTTCCAGCTTCCTTTCTCGCTGGTTTTTTGTGGGAACTCCTAGGGTCCAGCGCACCGTTCTATTTTGGTTCCGTAATGGGCCTTCTCGCTGCAATAGGGCTATTCTTTATCTTGAACGATCATAAACACATTTTAGATCAGTGAGATACGTCTATGACCAAAATGACTAAAACCTAGGTTTCATAGCTCATCGCTAATCCCTCTTGTCAGCGATGAGCATCTTTGTTGACCCACGAATCCCTGTCTTTTTTTAATGGTTTTTCCTCCTGGAAAAATTCAATTGTTCCTTACCATTTTCAATTAACGGAGCAGATGACTTCCATTCTAAGTGATGATGAAATCAGACAGTGAATAATACTCCGTTTTCATTACCAAGAAATTCTATTGACATAATAGGGATTGAGTGTATAATTCCTAATGAGAATAATTATCATAGTAAAGAGATAAAGGTGGTTGTGGGATCAATGCGTTCCGCAACCACCTTTTTATTTAACTTCGAGCGTCTAAGGAGTTTTATCCGATGGCTAACCGCCACTAATCTCCCGCTTTAAGCTTAAAACTCCACCTGAAATAAGTTTCCTTTATTACCCTCTATGTATTGAATTAACGATTTTATGTTATATTACGCAAAAGAGCAAAAAGATGAGACCTATAAAAATCAAAGGAGGTAGCAAAAAATGGAATGGAGAGAATCAAAACTTATGCAAGTAGTTTGGACCATCCTGAGATCCAGATGTTCAGGGGTGGTATGGTGGGTTTCTCAGCAATATCGCTTTGCCAAATGCCACGTTATTTAGTTACATTGTGTCGTGGGGAGAAGTTCTTGTTGGAGTTGGCTTAATTCTCGGCTTTCTAACAACGATTGCCTTATTTGGTGGAATCCTAATGAACTTTAATTACCTTTTTGCAGGTACGGTCAGTACTAATGCCTTATTGTTACTGAAGTTTAGTTGAACTTATCCGTGGCAGTTAGCCATCGGATGAATTTTGGGATAAAGTTGATACGAGTATCCTAGTTGAGTTGCAACTGATTACGATGCAATAGAAAACAAAAAAGAGGTTGAAGTAAGTGCTTCGGCCTCTTTTTTACGTTTTTGATTGATCAGACAAACACGAGGATTAACGGGGGTAAGTAATTTGGTTGGTAGGCTAAAAAGTATACTCGATAGGGCATCGGAATAATGTATAACAGTGTAATTTACTGGAAATCGCAAATCTAGTAAGGAACCACATGTGGTACAACTTGTGTTTTTTAGATCAGCTAGGAAAATTATTTCAAGTTATAATCAGTTGAACTTATATTGTTAGGGATATTCTAAAGCAAAAGGAGGATTGAGGATGAGAGAGTATTTGGCGAAGGATTTCATTATGGCACCCTGCATCCGCAAGGCAGGGTGCTTGCTTTGAAAGCGGGCGCCAATGTANNACTTTACGAAAACAAGATTTGTGGGGACGATCATCCGGAAGATTGCCGATATTGTATAGAGCGAAGAATTCAGTCGGCGGGGTTTGTTGTGGATCTGGGTAGAGGGGATAGTCGGCAGTTTAATTTGAATTCTCTTTAGCGTATTTTCCATAATGGAATATTCGTAAAATTAGATTTGTTAAAGGTTTAAATAACGGGTTAATTAGCCATATAATTTTACTACTCGCAACACCTATTACAACACTGGCAAGTACATCCGTTGGCCAATGTACACCAGAGTAAACACGAGCAATTGCTACGAGGAAGGCTAGAAGTGTAAAACTCCATCTCACCCAAAAAGGGGCTTTGTTCCAAGACCCAGCAGCAAAACCGAAACTGCCTGATGCATGGTCACTGGGAAATGAAGCATCTACCGAATGGGGGATAAGCTGTGTAAAGGTACCTTTAGGAAGTATAACAAATGGGCGTGGTCGAAACCAAATATTAGCAATAACGAGATTGAGGATTAGTGCTAGAATACCAGATAACGCCATGATGACTAAGGCATGACGGAGATCGGTATCTGGTTTCGGTAGGGTGAACCAGGCAATTACAAATAAAAATGCATAGATTTCCAAGGCATATTGAGCGAAAAATGACATTATGAGGTCTAAACTGTGGATATGTCCTGCCCATTGATTAAGGGCATGATAACCTGAAAGGTCAAACCAATTCACCGCTTCTGATTCCTCCTTTGGTTTTTAAAACTGCTCTCTTATGATACTTTATTGGGCGAAACGAATCAACTTTTAAAAAGTTGTTAGAGACATCCCTCCGGAAATACGCAGCCGTTTGAGAGTCAGGAGATCATCTCCTAAATGCACTTTACCTGGTTTAGTTGTAAAACCAAGTCGATATCCTAGTGTTGGCATTAATTCCAACGTAGTTTTGTTATAACGGCCCGAAGGAAAGCAAAAGGCTTGCACACTAATTCCAATATGGTTCTCTAATTCTTTCTTTGAGAGGGAAAGTTCATCTTTTTGTTGTTTAGCTGAAATCATGGCTAGGTCATAGTGATGTACAGTATGGCTGCCTATGGAGTTTCGTTGACGGGCAAGATCATTAAGTTGATCCCAGTTCATCATTCCAGGGCCTACGGAATTCGTGATAATAAAAAAGGTAGCACTGAAGCCATATTGGCGTAAGATTGGCCAGGCTGCACTATAGTTATCTAAATACCCATCATCGAAAGTTAGTAAGATTGGGTTTTCTGGGATCTGAGCTTTATTAACAAATGCTTGATAAAATTCCTCAAGGGATAAAGAATGATAGTTCTGTTGACGAAGCCATTCTAGCTCTTCGATAAATTGTTTCACCGGAACACCGAGAGAGTTGCCTGGAATCGTACTGATGGAATGAAACATAAGAACTGGAATGCCTTCTTCAGGAAACTTACTCAATTTTGGTATAGGAAAAGGTTCATTTGGAACATTAGTATCTATGGGCTTATTTTGATTATCTGGGTTTACAGTTGGGTTAAAGGGAGAGGTGAACAGTTTTTCAGATTTCAATTCTGGATGATTGTCACGCACAAAAGCAATGTTCAAGGGCCATTTGA
>PKWS01000389.1 GCA_003132105.1 Desulfosporosinus sp. | reverse complement strand
GACTATTTAGAGATGTTAGATATGCATGTTCATCTTCTCGGCCACAACGATCGGGAGGCAAACCGGGAAAACATTCGGGCTTTTTTGGAGGAAGCGTCCCGCCGCGGATTAAAAGAAATTGGGTTTGCCGATCATGACTATTACTGGGATCAAATGAACTTCCCTTTGATACGAGAAGTGGCAGAAGACTACCCTGGTTTAGCCGTCCGTATCGGGTTGGAGGCAGAATACCGTCCTCACGAAGAAGGAAGAATCAAACATCTGCTAGAACAGTTTCCGTTTGATTTTGTGATAGGGTCAGTCCACGAGTTTGACGGATGGATTTTTGATATGCCGGAAGCGGAGCCCATACATCATAAGAAAGATGCTGATGAGTTTTACGCCCGGTATTTTGAAGTTGTGACGTTAGCCGCTAAAAGTGGGCTGTTTACGACGATCGGGCATTTTGATCTTATTAAATTGTTTGGAGTTAGGCCGGGAAAGGATATTTTAACGCTTGCAGATGAAGCCTTAACGACCGTCGCTGAGTACAGCTTAGTCCTCGAAGTGAACACGAACGGTAGGTATAAGCCAGTTGAAGAATTTTACCCAGAGAGACGCCTGATCGAGGAAATTAGGCGACGGGGGATTGAGTTCACCTTAGGGTCAGATGCTCACTGTGCAAAGGTAGTCGGTCGGGACATTGAGGAAGCGAGTCAGTTACTACGTCAGATAGGGGTCCATTCGGTAGTGGGGTTCGCAGGTCTGGAAAAAGTAAGCTACAAATTGGACTAGGAGGAACATACCTTGACAGAGTTGCTCCGATGAAAAATGATAGGGAATAGACTTTACATTTCAGTGTAACACTAAAGACATATGTGTGTGAGCTGGTATGTGAAGGAGACGAGCAAATGTCTTGGATCAAAATTGAACTTTCCCCACGAGTAGAGTGGAATGAAGACGGCCTTGAGGATTGGTCACTAGCCCTAGGAGCATTTTTGACTAAAAAAGGCACTGGATTAAATCCCGTGATTAGGATGTTGCCGGGTTATGATGTCGTTCAATTAGGGGAAGAGGGAATCGGAGAACTTACGTTAAGCAGCTCTGAGCGGCTGGTCATTTTGGACGGATTATCGCTAAAGGGAAATGTGGAATGTGATTTTGCCCGCTTCGTGATACGTTTTGCCCGTCAAATGGGGGCTCTGGGGGTTTGCGTCTCTAATACTAGTTCCACCGAAAGGAGTTTCTGGCAGAAACTAGGTGGAGTAATTCAACCAGATCCAGTTCCTTTGAAAGAATCCATTCGTCGAGGAAAAGTGGCTATAAAACAGCTCGCAAAATTTAGTTTACTCGTGACTTATGAGGGCGAACCGGTTCTATGCTTGGAACCAATTATGTGTAATACTCATCCACCTGGGCTTGCAAGCCTTGCTCAACGTCGGTTGGAAAAGATGTATGGCCGAACTCCGTTGGGCTTTGCTAGTCGGATGGCTGTTCATTGCCCTTGGAATATTACTCGTAAACAATGGGATGATTTATTGGCTTATAGCAGACTGCAGGCCTTTGACTTGTTGGAAGGCCTTGTTAATACTGGTCAGGAAGGATAAGTCTAGGGAATAAATTATTTGTTTCATGTCCTAAAATTCTATATAATGAGACAATAATTGTTAGATAGGGGACTGGGAGGGGTGGACAATATGGTTGCAAATGATTTGGCTCATGAATTGGCGCGCACACTGAAGGAATCGGATGAATTCAAGCAGTTTCTTAAATCTAAAGAAAAGGTTATGAGTGATGCTAATAATCATAAGATGATTCGTGAGTTCCAATTGAAACAATGGGAGATTCGCGAGGCACAAATGTTGGACACTGAGATCAGCGAGGAGAGGCTGCAAGAGTTAGAACGTTTATATAGTTTGGTGAGCTTAAACCCGGCGGCAAGAGAGTATTTGGAAGCAGAGTTTGGAGTATCACGCATGGTCAATGATATTCAGAAAATAATCGGAGAGGCGATTCAAGACGCAATGCCGATAGGTTTTGAGGAGCTTGGTCTCTGAACGATGAATATGTTCAATTTAAAAGAGGGTGCGCAGGAATGAAAATTGGGATGGTTTGTTACCCGAGCTATGGGGGGAGCGGCGTTGTAGCGACCGAGCTAGGGTATGCTCTGGGCGAGCGAGGACATGAAGTTCATTTTATTTCTTCTGCTCGACCGTTTCGCTTACATCGATTTCATGAACAGTTATTTTTCCATGAGGTGACGGATGTCAATTATCCGTTGTTTAAATTTCCACCGTATACGTTATTACTTGCCAATAAAATTGTAGAAGTAGCGAATTTTGTGGGACTGGATGTGATCCATGCCCACTATGCGATTCCTCACAGTATTAGTGCGTATTTGGCCAAACAAATGATGACTAGGCCGCTACCGCTAGTGACTACGCTGCATGGTACGGATATCACGTTGGTGGGTGCTTTTGAAGAGTTTAATCTGTTAACACGTTTGGCACTGCGCTCTAGCGACCGAGTTACGGCGGTTTCAGCTGCGTTGGCAAGGGAAACGGAGGATGCTTTCGGGACTATAGACCGAGGGGTTAAAGTTATTCCGAATTTCATTGATCCCAAAATCTACTTACCTAAAGAGGGATTGATGGCAAAATGTCGGAAACATTTTGCCCCATGTGGAGAGAAGGTATTGGCCCACATCTCGAATTTTCGGGAAGTGAAAAGGGTTGTGGATGTTGTTAAAATATTTGCTCTGGTGGAGAAAGTCATTCCTTGTCGCCTCTTACTCGTCGGAGATGGACCGGAGATGGTACGGGTTGAACGGGAGGTCGTAAGGTTAGGACTGGAAAGAAAAGTTCAGTTTCTCGGAAAACAGGAAAGTGTTCAGGAGATTTTACAAATGGTCGATGTTTTTCTTCTCCCATCGGAAAAGGAAAGTTTTGGTCTAGTGGCTCTCGAGGCGATGGCTTGCGGGGTTCCGGTGGTTGCGAGCCGGGTAGGAGGATTACCTGAAGTTGTTCAACACGGAAAAACAGGCTATCTAGCCGAAGTGGGGGACATCCAAGGGATGAGTGAGGGAGTACTTAAACTGTTGACCAATGACTTACTGTATAAGACCTTCTCCGAGCAGGCTGTAACTTGGGCGCGAGAAAAATTTCCAGTTGAACGGGCTGTGGAAAGCTATGAGACGGTATACCAGGATGCATGTGATGAGGCAAATTTGTCGTGAGACCAATTTGATCGATGTTCGAGGTTCGTGCATCGTGCATCGTGCATCGAATAAGGAGGAGATTAGATGTCTAACCGGATGACGCTAGATCAGTTTGAAAAAGCTTTAGAAGCAGCCGGCTATATCAGTGAAAGGGATGATCGGATCGCGCTAACAGCGTTTTTAGCGACCGAGTTAGGCAAGCCACTGTTGGTCTCTGGACCTGCTGGAGTAGGCAAGACGGAAATAGCCAAAGTCTTAAGCCAAGTTTTTGGAGCTCCTCTTATCCGCTTACAGTGTTATGAAGGGTTGGATGAGACGAAAGCGCTCTACGAATGGAACTATCAGCGTCAACTCTTGAAGATTCAAATGGGACGGGAGCATCTGCAGGAGTCAGATCTTTTTTCCACAGAGTATTTACTCCCGCGCCCTTTGCTACAAGCACTTTTGAGTGAGGAACGAACTGTTCTTTTAATTGATGAAATTGATAAAACAGATTCCGAATTCGAAGCTTTTCTCTTTGAACTTTTAGGGGAGTTCCAAGTCACAATTCCCGAGATGGGGACCATTAAGGCAAAAGAACGCCCTATTGTTGTCTTAACGTCAAATGGAGAACGGGAGCTTTCCGATGGGTTAAAAAGGCGTTGTATTTTCCTTCATGTGGAGCCCCCTTCGGTCAATAAAGAAGTCCGTATTCTACGGGCCAAAATTCCCGATTTACCAGAACGATTAGCTTTTGAAGTGGCGCGGGCTGTTAACGTGCTTCGAGAACGCCTGTCTCTGAATAAGATCCCCTCTGTTTCTGAAACAATGGACTGGGCCAAGGCGTTGCTCGTAATGGGAAAGACTGGCCTCGATCCGGCCTGGGTGGATGCGACGCTGACCTTGCTGCTTAAGAGCAAGGACGATGTGGATCTTTTCTATCGAGAGATGGGAGCAGAACGCCTCCTTTTTGAGTCGAGCAAAGTGGCGCAGGGAGAAAGGCATACCAATGGATCAAAACGACATCAATAACAATAATAGAGTGAGTGATTTGGATCGACACTTAGTGGAATTTGCCCAATTGTTAAGGACGGTTGGACTTAAGGTCAGCCCTTCAGAAATTTCGGATGCTACAGAAGGGTTAACACTTATTGGCTTGGTGGATAGAGATAGGGTTGAAGCCGTGCTGCAAGCAACACTCGTTAAAGATATTCAGCATATTCCGGCGTTCAAAGAAGCCTTTCGGGCCTACTTTGCGACTCCTGAACAAATTGAGGCGTGGCAAAAGGATGTAGAACAGAAAGCGACCCAATGGGATGAGAAGATTGAGAGTACTCGCCAGGACCTGAGATTTCAGGAAAATGAATTGGATATTACGGATGAACAAAGGGCTGTTTATGCCAGTCTCCCTGAGAAGGATAAACAACGCCTCCGTGACTTTTTAGAGAAATCATCGAAGGGTACGAGAAGTGGAATCCCAGTGGATCATTCTTATCAGCCCATGGTGGAACGGGTTCTCCGTGGGTCACTTGAGTATTGGCGCAAAAAGTTAAACGAAGAAGATGAGCCTATTCTCTCTCCGGGCTCCACAGATGGCGTTCTCTCAGAAGTAGAACGAGCGCTTCGCGAGCGTGAAGTTGAGGTCTTAAGTCGGGATCTAAAGAAAATTTCCCCTGAAGAATGGCCGGAGGTTATACGCTTAATTCGCCGCCTTAGTCAGCGACTTGCCAGTCAGGTGACTCGTCGCTACCGGGCGGCGCGAAGGCGGGGCGGTTTAGATATGCGCTCAACACTTCGAAGGAATTTACGCTATGGTGGGGTGCTTGTAGAGCGTAGGTATCGCAGTCGGCGCAAAGGACGGCTCAAGATTATCTTACTTTGTGATATTTCCGGGTCCATGCTCAAATATACGGAATTTATCTGGCAATTCGTATACGGACTATCCTCTGCTGTTAGCGGGATTAAAACCTTCGCCTTTGGAGAAACGCTAATTCCCTTAACAGGGAAGTTCCGGAAAGGACAAACCTTTGAAGCAATGGTCAAAGAAGCCCTCGTTGTGTCGGGAAAAGAATGGGGGGGAGGGACTAATTTAGCGATAGCTTTGGAAACCTTGCAGAAGAAGTTTCCTTCCTTTCTTTCCAAGCAAACGTTACTACTGATCGTGAGTGATGCTCAAACTTTAGAAGGAGAAAAGGCAGCGGCCTTACTGGGTGGAATCCGTCGTCATGTTCGTCAGGTACTGTGGTTGAATACACTCCCTGAGCGACGCTGGCTGGAGACTCCTCATGTTAAAGCGTTTCTCCCGTCTTGCGAAATGTATGAATGCTATACGCTGGGTCACTTAACCCGGATTTTAAGCAATAAAATCTAGACCCCGACTAATGTTTATTTTCTGGACAAAGTGAGCATAGTACAAAGGAAACTTACTTTAGGTGGAGTTTTAAACTCCACCTAAAGTTTAGTTGAACTTATCCAGGGGCTTAGCGCCACTTATCGCTCATTAAGAAGTGTGGGTTTAGTGGCGGTTAGCCATCGGAGAAAGGTAAGTTATTTGTTCGGAAACACACAAAGTGTGGGGGGTTAAAGTAAATGTTGGAAAAATGTCGTGCTTGCGGTTTTGAACATGAAGATTTAAACCATATTCTTTTTCGACGGAATCATGTGAGTAATCGAGTTTTGCCTTATTGCTCACATTGTCTGCGTCGACTTTACCAAGTGCCGTATAGGCCTGAGCGTGATCTCTAATTTGGTAGAATAAGTTCTTAGTTAATGGAAATAATAACATTTTGCTTGCCTTTTTTCCGTAGCTTTGGTATATTAATTCCGAAGTCGAGAAAAAAGGGGATGTTGTTCATGGCATACGTTATTAATTCCGAATGCATTAGCTGTGGAGCTTGCGAAGGGGAATGCACAGTTTCCGCAATTAGTGAAGGCGACGATAAATTCGTCATTGATGCAGAACTCTGCATCGACTGTGGCTCTTGCGCCGCTGTTTGTCCAGTTGAAGCACCAAATCCAGCTTAATTATTTTTTCCTTGAAACAGTCTTTTGTAAAAATCAAAAGACTGTTTTTTTTACATGGAATAGATATAGTTGAAGGAGGACCAACGGCTAATGGCCATAATTATTGTGGACGATACAATTTTTAGCTTAGAAGTAATAAAAGCCTTTCTTATGACGGCGGGTTATTTAGATGTTATCACGGTCAAGTCGGCAAGTGAACTCTATCAGTTAGTCGATGGTTATTCAGATCGAGGGATAGTCGAGATTGATTTGATTCTGATGGATATCATTATGCCGGATGTTGATGGGATTGAGGCATGCCTGAATGTTAAGAAGAGAGAATGGATGGCAGATGTACCTGTTATAATGGTGACTGCTACAACGGAAAAAGATAATCTGCAGCTGGCCTTTTCCGCCGGTGCTATGGACTTCATTAAGAAACCTCTCGAGAGGGTGGAGTTGTTAGCGAGGGTGCGTTCAGCATTGAGATTGAAACATGAAACTGCTCGTCGAAAAGCCCGGGAAACTGAGCTGCTTGAGGTCACGCGCCAATTGCAAGCGGCTAATGAGATGTTGCAGAATCTGTCGTTTTTAGATGGGTTGACAGGGATAGCTAACCGTCGGCATTTCGATCAGCAATTGCTTCAAGAGAGTAGGCGAGCCAAGCGGGAAAAAACTCCGCTTTCTTTGATTATGCTCGACATCGACTACTTTAAAGCCTTTAATGATACATATGGTCACCTTAAAGGCGATGATTGTCTAAAGACGGTAGCATCTATACTTAAAAGGACTTTGAAGCGTCCTGGGGATTTTCCGGCACGTTATGGAGGGGAAGAGTTTGCTGTGGTCCTGCCCGAAACTGACGACGTAGGGGCTGCCGTTATAGCTGAGGAATTGCGGGCCAGTATCGAGAGAGCGGGCATTTCGCATATTAATTCTCTCTGTGCGGATTATGTCACAGTGAGCCTTGGAGTTGTAACCAGATTCTCGGAACAAGCTGAGACACCGGATGATTTGATTATGGCTTCTGACCGCGCCCTATATCGTTCAAAACATGAAGGCCGCAATCTGGTTAGCGTGGAACGACTGATGTAGATCTATGAAAGATAATATTTAGAACAAATGAACTTTTTATTGGATAATCTGTGATAAAGAAGGAATATTTCTCTTGGTGTTGAAAGAATACCCTATGAAATCTCATTAGAGGTGGTTCCTTGGGCATTTGGAATAAGTTACGACGCTTGGACACAGTAAAAACTACTTATAAAGTAATAGCAACTATTTTTGTTTGCCTTACCTTGTTACTGTCAGTAGGGTTTTACTTTACTTTTTTAGAATATAAAATTAGCGAACGACGTATTGAAGTAATGTCGTTAACGGTACGTTTGAATATCGATCTAAAGAATTTATATAGGGAAGCTATTAAGCAAGCAGATCTAGCTAATACGTCAGATGAAGAAAAGGTATTAGCCCTTAATGCAATTATTCAACCTATGTTCGATGAGATTTCAAAGCAATATCCCAATTATGGCATTGGATATTATGACAAAAGGTTTGATTCCATTGCGGCGAAGGCCCCCAATTTTAAGACCTCTATGCTCCAACGCATCACTGAAAGTGATCCTTTCTTCATATCCTATGAAAGTGGCAAGCTAGAACTTGTTGAAAATAGCACTTCAGTGGGGTGGAATCGAAAAGGAATTATTTCTGTTACCTTACCATTTAGTATAGATAATATGTTGATCGGTCATGTATGGGCAAACATTAAAATCGATGATGTTTATCAGAGTGTGTTCGAATATTCGATAGGTGTTTTAGGATTTTTGTCGGTTTTATTTTTCATCCCGTATACGGTAACTAGGTTCATTATAAGAAAATTTAGAATACAATTAAGTTCTTTTGCTGAATCAATACTTAAAGATGACGGTGTACGGATTGATACTCAAATTTTTCCGGAATTAAATCCCTTGCTCATGGCAGCAAAAGCACATTCTCAACAACTCCGAATCTATGAAACCATGGTGCAAAACTCTATCGATGCTATAACTACAGTTGATCTGGAATTTAAGATAACTTGCTTTAATCTAGCTGCGCAAAGAATGTATGGATATACAGCCAAAGAAGTCTTAGGGCGAGAACTAAACCTTATAGAGGTTCCAGAAAAACTTCAGAAAATAAAAGAAGATTTTGAACGGATAAAATCAGGGGAAGAAGTACTAACGCAAGACGTCCAGTGCCTGAAAAAAGATGGTAAAGTAATTGATGTATCGCTTAGTCTTTCAGCTATTAGAGATGATCAAGGCAAGATTATCCGTATCATGAGCGTCCACAGAGACATTACCGAGCGTAAACTGATGGAAACAGAGATGAAAAGACTTGACGGATTAAATCTTATTGGCCAGATGGCCGCGAGTATAGCCCATGAAATAAGAAATCCCATGACGACAGTACACGGTTTCCTTCAGTTGTTAGGATCCAAGCCGAAGCTTTTGGACTACAAAAGCTATTTCGAGTTAATGATCGAAGAATTAGACAGAGCAAACTCAATCATAACAGAATTCTTATCTCTTAGTCGAAACACTCCTATCAAGCTTAATATGCAAAACCTCAATACTATTTTTAATAAGCTTTTACCTATGTTGCAAGCAGATGCTTTAAAAAATGACCATATTATTAGCGTTGAACTTGAGGAAATCCCCAACTTCGAACTGAATGAACAAGAAATTCGCCAAGTCATTCTAAACTTAACTCGTAACGGATTTGAATCTATGGCAGCCGGCGGAGTTATAACGATCAAAACTCATCTTGAAAATGACCAAGCTGTAATAGCGGTTAGTGATCAAGGATCTGGGATACCACCGGAAGTCCTGGAGAACATTGGTAAACCATTTCTAACAACTAAAGATAATGGAACTGGCTTAGGATTGGCAGTATCCTATAACATTGTGCATCGCCATGGAGGAACAATTAACATCGAAACGGGAACTGAGGGCACAACATTTAGCATCAAATTGCCTCTTAAGCGTACTCCTGAGAGTTAGTTATTCTATATTCACCATACTTCGACAGATGATTACCTATTTATGGATAAATTATTCTTGTTATTTCACCAAAAAAGCAATAAGATTCTCCTTGAGAATTGATATTTCAGGAGGAATCCATGTGGAAAAGAAACTTTTGATAAGAATAGAGGGACTACGTAAGAAACTCAATAAATTCGGTCTTACTCGTAATCTTATTGATAGCGAAGTTGTTGAGGTAAGTCAGAAGTTAGATTGTTTGCTTAACCAATACTACAGGATTAGTACTTATCAACAGCTAAGTTTTTGGTAATCTCACAAATGAGTGTTCGTAACGTTTTCCCAAAGAAAACTATAATAGTGGTTATGATTTTGTCATGTTTTGCGAAATCTTAACCACTTTTTTAGACCCATCGATTTGTAAATAGAAGCACCCACTTTAAACTTTGTTAATGGGGGTGCGTTGACGTGCGTTTATTTAAAGGAGGGATTATAATAGATGAATGACATAGGAGGGTATGTTTTATGAACTATATTGTGTTTGACTTAGAATTTAATATGTTCTTCAAATTTAAAGAAGGTGATTTGGCTAATCCTGAGCTAAAAAACGAGATTATCCAGATCGGAGCAGTCAAATTAAATGAGGAACTAGAGACCATTAGTAACTTTGATCTAATCATAAAGCCAGTAATATATCGAAGAATGAATCCCTATGTAAAAAGGAAAACCAATATAAATACAAGCAGGGTTGCCCAAGGGACACCGTTTGTTAAAGCAATTGAGAGCTTTCATTCATGGGTTGGAGACGATTCTGTTTTATGTTCTTGGGGACTTGATGATATTTTAGCCTTAAGAGATAATTGCCTGTTTTTTGGTTTTGACGCGTTGTCCTTTGATAAATTCATTAATATTCAACAGCTTTACATGAAGTTTGGAAACCTATCAAAACAGCCGAGTTTAGAAAGTGCGGTGGAAGTCCTAGAGATTGAAGTCAGTACTCCTTTTCACGATGCCTTAAGTGACGCATTCTATACTGTTGATATTTTCAGAAAGGTTTACGATTTTTCTTCTGATGCAATTATGAATTGGGAAAAAGCGCAAAAAGAAAATGAAATAAAGATAGAAGCGCTAAAACAATTAATAGATAAGGCTGCCATTAGGTGTCCGCAATGTGATAGGATAATTCAAAAAAATGGAGAATTCACCAAAACCAAAAAGTATTTTGCTTTTGGTTTCTGTACAGAATGTAATATCCAAATAAGACACATTTCCAGGATCACACAAAAAAGCGGCGAGTATAGTATTGTTTCCAACAATGCTATTTACGTAACAAGTAAAGTATCAGAGTAGAGATAATTCATGGGATATTTGTAGGCATTATCGATAACTCCGTAATAATCAAGATTGCGAAGGTGATTTGCAGAAGAAGAAATTAATAAATCTTGTCAAACACATACTTATTGTTTATACTATCCCTAGAAAACTAAATACTACAGGTGCCTCATGCAAGAG
>PKWS01000387.1 GCA_003132105.1 Desulfosporosinus sp. | reverse complement strand
GACCCGCGTGATACGCGAAAAACAATCATTCAAAGTCTCAACATGCTGAGCTCCAAGCGAGAATCGCATCCGCGTAAGAAGCATGGCAATATTCCTTTTTAGGAGGTGGAAAGATGTTTCGGAAAATCTTAATTGCTAACAGAGGGGAAATCGCTGTCCGGATTATTAGAACCTGCCAAGAGATGCAAATCAAGACAGTAGCCATTTACACTGAAGTCGATTCACACTCTCTCCATGTCCAGCTAGCGGACGAAGCTGTGAAGTGTGTTTCCAGCACCGGATACTTGGCTATGGATTGGATTATCCAAACAGCCTTGGAGATGGGGGCGGAAGCAATTCATCCTGGCTACGGGTTTTTGGCAGAAAACCCGGTTTTTGCGGCAAATATCCAGGAAGCTGGACTCGTTTTCATCGGTCCAGAGGCGCAGACCATGGCCTTAATGGGAGATAAAGCTAAAGCTCGAGAAACGATGGTTTCTTATGGCTTTCCAGTAGTTCCAGGAGGCACAGGGGTTGTCAGAAGCGCTGAGGAAACATTCGAAATGGCCCGGACACTAGGTTACCCAGTCCTGATCAAGGCCGTTGCCGGAGGGGGCGGCCGAGGCATGCGCCTCGCCCATCAAGAGGATGAACTTCTTCAAAGTTTAGAGAGCGCCCGCTCTGAGGCAAAATCCTGTTTTGGTAACCCGGATGTTTATTTAGAAAAATACCTCGAGGGATGCAGACATGTGGAAATTCAGATTTTAGCTGACAACTACGGACAAGTAGTCACCCTAGGAGAACGGGACTGTTCTATTCAACGGCGGCACCAAAAGCTGATTGAAGAGTCACCATCTCCCGCTCTTACCCCCGAGTTAAGGGCTCTAATGAGCGAGGTATCCCGTGACGCGGCTAAAGCTGTACATTATCGTGGTGCTGGTACCTTAGAATTCTTGTTAGATAAAAACTTTAATTTTTACTTTATGGAAATGAACACCCGGATTCAGGTGGAACACACCATAACAGAATTAGTTTGTGGTCTAGATTTGATTAAGGAACAGCTTCGAATTGCAGCAGGAGAACCGTTAGGGTATGACCAATCAGATATTCGGCTTACAGGTTGTGCCATGGAATGCCGCATTAATGCAGAAGATCCTGTTACTTTCATGCCGTCACCCGGCAAGCTCGAGTATTACCGTCCGCCAGGAGGGTTCGGAGTCCGAGTCGATAGTGCTGCCTACTCTGGATATACAGTTTCCCCATATTATGATTCTCTCATCAGCAAACTTGTCGTTTATGGTCAAACACGAGAAGACGTCATAGCCCGAATGCAGCGTGCCCTCACTGAATTTAGTATTCGCGGGGTAAAGACAACGATCCCTTTTCACCAACGAATCTTAGCAGACCAGGACTTTCAAAGAGGGGAATTTACTACAGACTTTATTCAGGAGAAACTTGATTCGGATGTTCAGTTCAACAAAGAATCCCCGACCCACCCTGATCAAGACGAGGAAGCAAGAGATACCCTATTAGCCGCGGTGCTAAGCGCAGCAATCGAAACTTATGGAAACTCAGAAAATGAGCGCTACCGGATTATTAACATTCAACCTACATGTAAGAAGCGTTCATCATGGCGTATGGCTGGTTTATGTGGAGGTGGGTTATAATGAAAAAATTTCTGGTTAGGGTAAACGATCAAGAATTCGAAGTGGAAGTTGAAGAGCAAATACAGAAGGAATCAAAGAAAGCTCCAGTCTCACAAAGTCCTGCTAAACATAGGGTAACACGCAGTGGAAGTGGGAAGGTTTTAGCACCTATGCCTGGGGTAATTACTGAGACCCACGTAAAGATTGGGGATATTGTTCAAGCGGATCAAACTGTCGTTACTTTAGAAGCCATGAAAATGGAAAATAGAATCTCCGCGGGTAAGGACGGGCAGGTATCGGATATCAGAGTCAGTGTCGGTCAAAATGTTTCAACGGGTGACCTTCTTGTCGTAATTCATTGAAGCAACTAGGCAACCGGTAGGAATTCTGCATGCATAACAACGCCCCCGACCTCCAATAATGGGGCGGGGGCGTTAACGTTGGTTTAGGAGAGTTTAGTGATCCTACGATTCAAATGCTAGAATGGGGTAGAGGGATTTAGGATCAAACTGTTTTTCTCCTGTAGTGAAGCAAAGTCATTAGCTTTGATCATTTCTTTGGAAATGGCGGGTGCAATATCTTCGATCTTGCCCGTCAATTTGAGGGCGTTATCTAAGATATAAACATTATTTTTGGAAGTAGATTCATCTGTTCGCCATTAGGAGTAGATGCAGGCTGGTTAGGTTGATCGATCCGCTGATATTGAGTTACTGCGACATAGAGATTTGACGTAGAAGCATAGATATTCTGACCTGAACCAAGATACGAGGAAACCTGCATTTCCTTATCTCTTTGATTAAGATCAAGACTAGCGATCAATAAATAATTAGGTTCGACAGAGTTAGGAAAGTAATGGATGTCATTATATTCTATAGTCACGAATTTCCCTTTGCCAACAGTGTCTCGATAACTCGGGAGGGGTGGTTCTAACCCTTTTTCCATAATCCGATAAGTATCCAAATATTTGTTCGCGATTAAATATAGGTTAGAGCCGACCTTGCGCGAAGACACGTACATCCCGTCAAGTTCAACTTCCCGGAGTTTCTTTAGATTGGTTTTGTCAGCTAGGTCTTAGATGATCACCTTGGAAGTTGACCTCTTGAAGATCTGCGGATAGAGTTGATCCTTGGAACCCTGTTGAGGTTGAGCGCCTGGTACGCCAGGTTCACTTTCCCCTTGGTAATAAGCATTGCCTATTAAAACAAGATATTGATCATCAACATAAAGCTCCTGGGGTGTAAACTCACCCTGTTTAAAGCCTATACGGCTTACTATACTCATCGGATTAGAAGGATAGGCTTGAGCAACGATGAGCTCCTGCTTGTTAACTTGGTAGATATATTTACCATCGTTTTTAATGATATCCGCTTCATCGACACCATCAACTTGTAGATTTGTTGTTGAATGGTCAGCATTTCCTCCAAGACTAAGACTGGGAGATGTGAGTGATTGAGTTGTTGATAAATCAGCAGACTTATTAGCTGATCCCCTCACTACGTCTCCAGTTCCATCTACAATTCCTTGTCCCATCAACGTTCTAGAACTCCCCGCCTCAGCCAAAATGCTGCGTAGCTTTTCGACCGTTCCTACTGTAGGTAGACTTTGTTCCAGTGCTACCCCTTGGCTTGTTGCTCTACCCATCTTAGGCAAGAAGATGACAACCGT
>PKWS01000243.1:8221-8465 GCA_003132105.1 Desulfosporosinus sp. | reverse complement strand
CGACTAATTAAACGGGTGAGGGGTAAGACTAGGGGTAGAAGTAAATAGGGGGATTGAAAAATGATTATGAATATTGATACCCATGTACAAAAACCTATAGAAATTAATGAATTGGTTAAGGGACATGATACCCTAGCAAACGAGGGAAAGGTCCTCCCAGTGTGTTATCGCTGTACGAAGGTCCCGAAAAATGGGCTTTATGACGGGTTCCGGGTCGAGGGGATGTTTTTCTGTTCGGATTGCC
>PKWS01000243.1:0-8112 GCA_003132105.1 Desulfosporosinus sp. | reverse complement strand
GCCAGCCAAGTTTTCTATATAAGAAATCTAAGTTTTGTATCCTTTTACTTGATGAAACTGTGAATAATGAACTGTAAATTGCGACCTTGAACTGAGATTAACCAATTTGGATGAAAAATTTCCTAACTTATGATAAAATGTAAGGAATACCATGTATCAACTGTGGTTTTTGTGGATAACTCTGTGAATGGAGGTTCATCGGTGGGTGATCTTGGAGAGGGATTGAGTCGTTATCGAAAACAAGGATTTTCCTCTTTCCATACTCCTGGCCACAAAGGTCGACAGGAGTTTTTTAATGGCTTAGATTTTCTGGGTTTTGACTTAACCGAGCTTCCGGGACTCGATATGCTTCATTCACCGAGTGGGATAATTGCTGAGGCACAAAAACGGTCGGCTGGGATTTTCGGAGCGGAGGAAACGTTTTTCCTTATTAATGGAGGGACGGTTGGAAATCAGGCCATGTTTCTCGCTCTGGAAGATACAGCTGCTAAACGTGTTGTTGTGGAGAGAAGTTCCCATCGTTCCGTTATGTCGGCATTAGTCTTAAGTGGATTGAAACCAAAATATGTAATGCCTACAATTCATCCGGATTTTAATCTTCCGTTAGGATTTGACATGGAGAACCAACAGATTCCGTGGCAAGAGGTTTCTGCATGTCATGTCACATATCCCAGTTATTATG
The DNA here is from genome assembly GCA_003132105.1 of Desulfosporosinus sp. Classification (GTDB taxonomy): domain Bacteria; phylum Bacillota; class Desulfitobacteriia; order Desulfitobacteriales; family Desulfitobacteriaceae; genus Desulfosporosinus. The sequence continues at coordinate 7,430 of PKWS01000243.1, read as the reverse complement.
GGACAGGCTTTAAATTGAACCGATTATTGGATGAAAGAACACGTTTGGGATTTAAGACACCGATTCTTGTCGATCAAGCACACGGCTCACACTATCTTGGTCCATTATTTCCTCCGAGTGCTTTAAAGCTTGGAGCAGACCTTGTCTTACATAGTTCTCATAAGACCTTAAGCGCCCTGACTCAGTCGGCCATGCTACATGTTCAAGGGCATAGGGTCTCTCGCACTCGTTTGAGGCAAAGCCTAGAACTTCTGCAATCCTCAAGTCCAAGTTATTTACTTCTCGCCTCGTTGGAACGGGCAGGAGAATTTGCTTTGGATTTTGGACGATGGGAGGGTCTTTATGAAGAAGTGGAAGAACTTCATAGAAGAGTGGGGATGAGCTTCCGTATTCTCTCACAAAAAGATGTCGGAACGTATGGCATTCATACAGTAGATTGGTCAAAAATCCTGATTAATACGTTGCCACTGGGTGTTTCAGCCCCTCGTTGTGTGGAATACCTCAGGGAGGGTTACGGCATTGAACCGGAGTTATGGGATGAGGAAAACATTCTCTTCATGTTAGGAATTGGGAACACGCCGGAGGATATCCGAAGGCTCACGAAGGGGTTAGAAAGTTTAGCGAGTTTCGCTCAAACGGTAGGCTTTGCGGAATCAAAAAAGCGAGTGGAAAACGATAGGCTTAGAATTCCTCCGTTGCCTCATCTAGTACTTTCCCCACGGGATGCTTTTTTTGCCCATAAACGCAAAATCCCCCTTAAGGAAAGTTTAGGTCATATTGCCGGAGAAACGATCTCCCCTTATCCACCTGGAATTCCTGTCGTTGTGATGGGCGAACAAATGTCTTGCGAAGTTCTGGGTACGCTACTGACTGCTGGAGAGGGGCGTTGGCAAGGGTGGGACGGTTTTGAAAGCCAAACAATTTGGATTGTCGAGGAGTGATAAGGGATGAAGATGGTGATTGCAATTGTTCAGGACAATGATGTTGGTAGACTTCTACAATCTGTGACACGAGAAGGATTACGTGCAACGCGTTTGGCAAGTTCGGGGGGGTTTCTGCGGTCGGGAAATACAACGTTGCTCTTTGGGGTTGAAGAGGAACGTTTAGTTGGCCTCCTATCGATGATCCGCGAGACATGTCACCAACGCGAAGAGATGTTGACACAGGCCCAGCCTATTATGGGTCCGATGGACGCCTATATTCCCATACCGATAGAAGTTCCGGTCGGTGGAGCTACGGTATTTGTTCTGGATGTTGAACAGTTTATTAAGGTGTGACGATATGAATCTACAGTTAGCACTTTTGGAGAAGGCGGCACGTGAAAACCGATTGGCACATCTCTTACTGTTTCATGGAGGAAGTGCACTGTATCAGAGGAAGATGGCTCTCCGGTTAGCGCAAATTTTAAACTGTAGTCAGCCTACGCCGGAGGGACCTTGCCAAGAATGCTACGCCTGTCATAAAATTATCAGTGAAAATCATCCAGATGTTTTCTGGTTGAAACCGCTTAAGACGACCATCGGGATCGAGCAGGTCCTCACATGGCAACAAAAGGTATACCTTAAGCATTACGAGGGAAAGTATAAAGTTTCTATCATTGAGCAGGCGGATTCAGTGACGTTACTGGCAGCTAATGCCTTATTGAAGGTTATTGAAGAACCGCCGGAGCGAACCGTTATTATATTATGTGCCCAAAATGCTGAAGGAATTTTGCCCACAATACAGAGCAGAGCACAGCTAGTTTATTTCCCGGATCTTACTGAAGAAAATTGGCTAACTGGGTTGGGTGAGGTGGATCAGCAAGAAGCAGTTCGGGCCTTTAGTTTAAGTGGGAAAAACCAAGATTTGGCGACAGCTATTCTAGAGCACGGTGTGCCATTGCTACAAGAATGGGTCGAAAAGTTTCGGAATGCTGTAGAAGAAAAAGATTTCCTTAAACTTTATGCGCTGTTCCCGATCGATAAGAATCAAGCCGCTCTTTATTTACAAGTCATGGCGGTACAGACCCAAGAAGGGATTCAAAAAGGTAGTATTCTTCCTTTTGAGCTTTTAGCGATCGGAAAAGCTACTGATGTACTACGACAACAAGTAAATCCTAGACTTGTGATTGAAGTGTTAGCTTTAGAATTATTCCAAAAAGGAGGGACTCTCTGTGATTGAGGTTGTAGGCGTTCGCTTTAAACACGCCGGTAAAATATATTATTTCTCCCCGGGAGACCTTAAGCTTGCTACATCTGAGAAGGTGATTGTTGAAACAGCAAGGGGTGTTGAATTTGGTGAATTGGTCATCCCCGCTCGTCAGGTTACTGACGAGGAAGTGATTCTGCCTTTAAAACAGGTTATGCGTAAGGCAACGATAGCGGATGAACAGTTTGTCGAGCAGAATAAAATAAAAGAAAAAGAAGCTTTCCAAGTTTGCTTGAAGAAAATTTCAGAACATCAATTGCCAATGAAATTAGTCGATGTTGAGTATACGTTTGACGGTAATAAGATTATTTTTTCCTTTACTGCGGAGGGGCGAGTTGACTTCAGGGAATTGGTGAAAGACTTAGCCGCAATATTTAGGACTCGTATTGAGCTACGGCAAATAGGAGTGCGCGACGAAGCTAAAATGCTTGGAGGGGTCGGGTCTTGTGGACGGATTCTCTGTTGTACTTCCTTCTTAGGAGACTTTGAACCGGTTTCGATTCGAATGGCTAAAGATCAAAAACTCTCTCTTAATCCAACTAAAATCTCTGGAATTTGTGGCCGTCTCATGTGTTGTCTTAAGTATGAAAATGGTTGTTATAAATCCGAAGACAAAGAGCATTGTTCACGTCACAACGCTCAAGTAGGGGAAAAGATGGCAGAAAATCCGGATGAAGCAAACTTCCAGGCCGACAACGCCTTCGCTGCTAAACCCGACGGGATACTGCAACGCAATAGGAAAGGGGAAAAGCCCAAAGGAAAGAGTGAGAGAGTATGAGTCAGTTGACCCAGGCCCTTACAGAAGTGGAAGAAAAATTGCGTTCCCTTCTTGAAGAGGTTAACCGTTTAAAACCTTATGTTCAAGCTTTGGAGGAAGAAAATATAAAGTTGAAACGGGAATGGACCCTTCCTGAAAAGGAAACAGAACGCGTTATAGCTAATGCTGAACACATTCAAGGAGTCGCCCATGACAATCTTGAGCTCCTGTATCAAGAAGGTTTCCATGTCTGCCACCTTCATTTTGGGCAACCGTTAGAAGGAGATTGCCTGTTCTGTAGGGGCTTTTTGAGGAAAGATTAAGCGAACTCGCTTCGCTCGATGATTCAGTGGGGGTATCTACCTCCCCCCTGAATTTAGAAGGTATAATTATGAATTGTGCCGAATTCAGCTCCCAGTTATAGAAGTGGGAGACTTCTTCTGGCACTTGGTTAAACCAGGCAAGGAGTTTAAGTTATGTTGGCTAAAGGTACGTTGTATGTATGTGCGACGCCGATTGGAAATTTGGGAGATATCACCTTGCGGGTTCTAGATACGTTGCGAGAAGTAGATCTGATTGCTGCTGAGGATACCCGTCATTCCCGAAAGCTTTTGCAACATTACCAGATTACTACTCATATGACCAGTTATCACGAGCATAACGAAAAGAAAAAATCCTTAGAACTGGTGGAGAAACTTAAGTGCGGCCAAACGATTGCGCTCATTTCTGATGCAGGCTTGCCAGGAATTTCTGATCCGGGATGTGAAGTTATTCGTCTTTGTCATGCGGAGAATATTCCGGTAGATGTCTTGCCTGGGCCTAATGCAGCACTCACGGCTTTAGTGTTATCTGGAATGCCGACGGAGCATTTTACTTTTCACGGATTTCTGCCTGCGACAACAGGAGCAAGGAAAAAAAACCTTGCGCAACTGGCTAATCTTCCCCAGACTCAGATTTTTTATGAGGCTCCTCATCGTTTGGTGGCGACTTTACAAGGAATCTCAGAGTACTTTGGAGAACGTGATGTGGCAGTAGTGCGTGAGTTAACAAAATTGCATCAGCAGGTGCACAAGGGAACTGTCTTAGAGTTAAAAGAAGCCTTCGAGTTGACAGCACCACGAGGGGAGTGTTGTATCGTTATCGCACCCTACGTCCCCGTGAAACCAGTCGGAGGCCCGGAAGAATGGTGCCAAGAGGTCAAAGAAGGAATAAGCCGAGGATTGAGTAAGAAAGATGCCATGAAAGAAGTAGCAAAGCGTTATGGGGTAAGAAAGTCAGAGGTTTATCAGGCGCTTCTAGATGCGCAGTCCATGGATGGCGAGAAGTGACCACCTAGATAGTTTCTGGTGTATGAAAAAGAAGGCCTCAAAGGCCTTCCAAGTTAAACATATCGATGTATTATTAAACTGCTTTTGATTCGACGTTTCCAGCCACGGTTTCTCCCATGGCAATTGCACATTCCCGACAGACGTTCTTGCCGTGAAAAAGTTGGTTATCACTTGCATTACCACAAAATACACAAGCAGGCTCATACTTTTTAAGAATAATCTTTTCTTGATCCACATAAATTTCCAGAGCGTCTTTTTCGTCAATACCTAAAGTGCGTCGAAGCTCAATCGGTAAAACGATACGACCAAGTTCATCTACTTTTCTCACGATTCCAGTTGATTTCATCATTAAATTGACAACTCCTCTTTACAACAACATTATTCGACAAGAAACTACAGCCTTATGATACCAATCGTTCCATTTAAAGTCAACCCATTTTTTCATTTGATTTTAACTTTTTTATACCAAGTAAGAAATAGGTCTTCTTCATATTAATTCCTAATTGTGGGTATACTTCACAAATCTGTGTTCCTATACTATAAATTCTAAAGATAATTGAGATGGGGGGACGTTCTGGTGAAATATTATATTACAACTCCGATTTTCTATCCGAACTCAAGCCCGCATATTGGAACGGCTTATACAACGGTTGCAGCTGACGCACTTGCCCGTTATCATAGATTACTAGGGGATGAAGTTTACTTCTTAACTGGTACGGATGAAAACGCACAGAAAATTGTTCGCACCGCCGAAGCAAATCATATTGACCCCAGGACTTATGTTGATGGCGTGGTAGAACGCTTTATAGAATTATGGAAAGCCTTAGATATTTCTAATGATGACTTCATTCGGACGACAGAGGTACGTCATCAAAAAGTTGTTCAGGAAATTTTTACGAAACTATACGAACAAGGGGATATCTATAAGTCGGAGTATTCGGGCTGGTATTGTACCCCTTGTGAAACGTTTTGGCTGGAAAATAAATTAATTGAGGGCAAGTGTCCTAATGCGGATTGTGGTCGAGACGTGGAACTGCTCAAGGAAGAAAGTTATTTCTTCCGTCTTTCAAAATATCAAGATGCCTTACTTAAACACATCGGAGAGCATCCAGAATTCATCCAACCGGTTTCTCGTCGCAACGAAATGCTACGATTTATTGAAGGTGGTTTAGAGGATCTCTGCGTTTCACGCACCACATTTCAGTGGGGGATCAAAGTACCCTTTGATCCATTGCATGTTGTGTACGTATGGCTGGATGCACTCATCAATTATATTTCAGCGCTCGGTTACCCAGATGGGGAAAATTATAAACGGTATTGGCCTGCCGATGTACACATCATGGGAAAAGATATCGTACGCTTTCATGCTGTGATTTGGCCCATTATCCTTATGGCCTTAGATATTCCTCTACCTAAAGTTATCTATGGGCATGGCTGGTATCTGACCAAAGATGGAGGGAAAATTTCCAAGTCCCGAGGAAATGTGCAGGATTCCTTCGAGTTGATTGAAAGATATGGCTCAGATGCCATCCGATATTTCTTATTACGCGAATTGCAAGTGGGAACGGATGGCACGTATTCTGAAGATAACGTGGTTGAACGCTTAAACAGTGATTTGGCCAATGATTTTGGAAATTTCGTATCTCGGAGTTTAGCAATGGTTGTTAAGTACCGGGATGGGATTGTTCCTCGTCCAGGGCAAGACGGCTCACAGGAGCGAGAATTGAAAGCGTTAAGTCATGAGGTTAAAAAAGCTGTCGAAAAAAGGCTTGAGGTTTTCGATCCCGCGAGTGCACTTGAAGAGATTTGGCGCTTTGTGGCACGTTGTAATAAATATGTCGATGAAACATCCCCATGGGTTCTTGCTAAGCAAGAGGAACAGCGGGAGCGCTTGGATACTGTTCTTTATACGTTCGTGGAATGTATACGCGTTATGACAGTTTTGACGGCCCCTTTTATGCCGGGACTACCACCTAGAATTTGCGCGCTCCTAGGTGTTGATGAAGGGATCATCCGCTGGGAAGAAGCGGATCAATGGGGCATTCTGGAACACGGGATAAAAGTACAAAAGGGAGAACAACTTTTCCCAAGGATTGATATTTCGCAATATACGACGGCAGAGGAGACGAAAACAGTGGATCAAGATCAAAACCAAGGTCAAAAAGAAACCATCGAACCTGTCCCAGCGCTCGAATTTGAGCCTATCAAAGAAGAAATAAGCATCGAGGATTTTTCCAAACTGGATTTGCGTGTTGCGAAGATCCTAAGTGCCGAGAAAGTAGAAAAGACTGATAAACTTATGAAGTTAGAAGTTGAAGTGGCTGGTGTTGTGCGAACGGTTGTTTCGGGTATTGCCAAACACTATGCCCCAGAAGACCTTGTAAACCAATATGTTGTCTTGGTCGCCAATTTGAAACCTACCAAGCTGAGGGGAATCACGTCCCAAGGTATGATATTGGCAGCTTCACAGGGAGATGTGCTGGAAGTCCTTACGGTCAACAAAGATCTCCCGGGAGGAGCGCGGGTCAAATGATCTGGGATACACATGCACACTTAGATGATCTTGGCTATGCAGAAGACTTCCAAGAAGTCGTCATGCGTTTGCAGTCATCCGGGGTTTCCCGGGTGACGAATGTGGGATATGATCTCCCTTCTTCTGAACGATCTGTGAAGCTAGCTCAAGACTACGATTTTATCTATGCTGCAATTGGAATACATCCGCACAATGCCGAAGAGGCCACAGATGAAACCTGGGCTAAGCTCCTAATCTTGGCAAAACAACCGAAAGTGTTGGCCTGGGGCGAAATTGGGCTAGACTATTATCGTGATCTGTCTCCACGCTCGATTCAAAAAGAGAGTTTTATTCAGCAGATCAAATTAGCGAATGAAGTAGGCTTACCTATTGTTATTCATAATCGTGATGCCCATCAGGATGTTTTGGAGATTGTAAAAGCCCATCCCCCTAAATACGGCGGTGTATTCCACTGTTATTCTGGATCATGGGAAATGGCAAAGGTTATTTTGGACCTGGGATTTTATCTTTCTTTTGCTGGGCCGGTGACGTATAAAAACGCTCGACATACGGTTGAGGTGGCTGGACATGTCCCAATGGATCGTATTCTTGTGGAGACAGATTCACCCTATTTAACCCCGGAACC
>PKWS01000153.1 GCA_003132105.1 Desulfosporosinus sp. | reverse complement strand
TGTGCTTAATCACAAGTTGATTAATGTAGAATTATAATGGTCATCCGCTTCGTTGATGAAATTAATAGTGAAAGAGATGAACGAAAATGCCTGTGTCTAGGATTAAGAAACACACGAAAAAGAAAAAGGGATCGGATGGGCATCCATCTGCGCCTGTTTCCGCACTATCACCGGAGTACCCGCTTGAGTGCTGCGTTATCAATAGCAACTGGCGGGATGCTCATATGGCTAATGTCATCATTATCCGGAAAACTACCAGTGGCTTCTCGGCGGTAGGGTTTTTAGTCGATACTTGGGGGATTGGGCTCAAAGATGCCTTTGTACACAAAGGCATGTCCCGGTTAGAACTTGACTATTTGCTGGCACATGCTGTGGGCGCTGAGGAAGAAGTGGTCGACTGTTCGTTGGCACTGGCTCAGGAACTTGTATATGGCGGTTTGGCATGGGCTCGCCAACATGGCTTTAGGACACCTGCCGAAGCCATTCGTTGCCTGAAGATACTTCCCGCCCCACTAGGTGAACCAGATATTTCTCGTTTCGGGACAGAGGATGGGAGTCCCCTGATAGTCTTCTGATTAAAACATTTGCGGAAATTGACCTTCTCCAACTCGTTAAGCTTACGACATAATTTTTATGCTCGACCACAATTCCTCCATCCCGTCGGAATTGTGCCAGGGTCTGCCCCGCTCACAACGGAAACTATTGTGAAAATAGCACGCGCACCATTCCTGGTACGAAGCCTCATTTTTTACAGCTACTAATATGTTTCCGTGAACAGGGCACGTCGAGTGCTTGGTAGTGCTATATCGGGGTTGAGTGAAAACCTTGATATAAGCGGGACGTAGAGTAGGATGTTATTTTTATTGTGGCGAGGTGTGCGGGGAACAAATATTGCCAGATCGTTTTTTTGAGACGGTCTGGAATTTTTATTTTTTCTTGGATTATATTTGCAATCGTGGGAGGATATGAGGGGAAAATGTAGAAATGTTAGAGTGGAATAATTTGGGTGATTAGAAAGTCCTCTCACGGCATCTTCTCAACTTGGGTTAACTCTTCTGCCTCTTGTGCTTTTAATATTTGTTACGCATATTGGTAGTGATACCCTTCCTTAATCAACATCTTCTTTACTTTAGTCAACTCCATTGGATCAAAGAAATGTACCTCTTTTCCGCTACGAATAGTCCAAACCTGCGGAGTTAAATACCCTTCCTTAATAAGCTTTTTAAATTTAAAACTTGATACTTCGAGATAGTATGTAGCCTCTTTGGTATTCAATAAGGAATATTTATATTGCGCGGTCATTGTCCATCCTCCTTTAATATGGTAGCTTAGATAATGGGCAAAGGGTCGTCGAAGCGGAAGCGGAAGTTCCAGGAACTATTGCTCAGGCTCTCTGCGTGAAGGGAAACTGGTGTTATGGAAAATGTAGAAAAGGGGAGCCTGTTAAGCTCGCCCTTTTTGTTATATAAAACGAATGGATAACTTCTTATAAGCTGGTGGCTGTATTTCTTCAAGAAGCCTCATATACCATTCTAATTCTATTATATCCAAGTAGTGAGTCTGTAAGCTGGTAGGTTTTGTCTATTCACCTCCGCATAATAAACCAAATCCCGGGCATGATAATTCTTTAAACACATCTCTCCTAGCGGAAATGACAGAAGAGAAGCATTCGTCTAAAATCACGGGCAGAATATATAATGACTCTTCCTCTTTAACTCTTCGCTCTCATCGGAAACGGTGGGTGCCTTCTTTATACCTTAAAATGGTATTCGTATAAGAAAAGCAGGGGTAGGGGGAACTAAACGCTGAGGTGAGAACGTAATGGTAGTGTGTGGAAGGACCTAATCAAACCAACGATAATCGCAATTCAGCAAGCGGCACTACCGGATTAATTCAACGAATTGTTTTATGCTTATAAAATGTGTTTGCAGGCATTTGAACCTTAATAAATATGAATTTTAAGAGCAGGACGTTATCGTTCTGCTCCTTCGATTTTTCTTTGTTTTAAACCAATGAGCACCGTAATCTTGATACCTTCATATACTGAAGGTAGTTAATGGTTCACACATATAAAGGGGGCATATAAATGGTTGCGGTTCTCAATGGAGTTCGCCTAGCTGTTATAGGAGGGGATGATCGGGAGCTCTATCTCATTCCTGAACTTTTAGAACAGGGAGCGTACATAGTCGGGGTCGGCTTCGAAAAAGCATCTCCTATTCCTGGTATGGTATTGGCATCGTCTGCTTTAGAGGCGATTGGTCAAGTTGATGCCTTGCTTTTTCCGATGTTTGGCACCGACGAACGCGGGGGGGTGAAAGCGAAATATTCGGATTCTCCCATCGTCTTGAATAAAGAGGTACTTCAGGCAATTCCAAGTCGTGTCCCTCTTTTTATTGGTTGGGCACGCCCGGCTTTGAAGTCTGCTGCAGAAATGATCGGAATCCGGATCATAGAAACCGCAAATCTTAATGAGGTTTGCATTCTTAACTCTATTCCTTCGGCAGAGGGGGCGATTCAAATGGCAATGGAAGCCACGACGATCACGATTCACGGAAGTAAAAGTTACGTTCTAGGATTAGGTCGTCTTGGTTGGACTATTGCGCGTATGTTGAAAGGTATGGGAGCTCATGTCACCGGAGTAGCGCGGAAACCCGCTGACTTGGCCCGAGCCGAGGAAATGGGAATTAGGGCAGTGCATTTTTCCGATCTGGAAGATGAGATTGGAAGTGCGGAAATCATATTTAACACTGTTCCTCATCGTATTCTTGACCAAGTGATGCTAGAGCGACTAAATCATGATGCGGTCATCATTGATTTAGCCTCTATTCCAGGAGGCACAGACTTTGAATACGCAGAAATGTTAGGTATCAAGGCACTCCTCGCCCCAGGACTTCCTGGTATTGTTGCCCCCAAAACGGCAGGTAAAATGCTTGCTAAAGTGTACCCACAACTTATTCTTAGCCAACTTATCACAAGTAAACTCCATGCATAATGGGCAATCTCCACAATTGATGAACTTGGCCAATATGCTCGAAATATTGGAACATTGTTGATTGCCAAAAACCAATAATTCATTTCCTATAGCCAAATAACCAATGTGGGTTGACCAAACTCTTTAGTTGCATGGGCAAATCCCCTATGTTGTGTTTATTTTGGCATGTACAGGAAAACAACTTCAATCGATACTTGTAGATTAACGTTAATTCTTAACGATAAAGGATGCCCTGTATAAATCAGCAGGGCATCCTTTATATCATGTCAGTCAAATTGTTATAATTGTTGGCTAATTAACATTGCCTTTTTATATGTCAATTGGAATTGTTCTATATTGTTTCATTGAGATAGTATTCGCTTTCATTTTTGAGGTTATAATATGCTTTGTTTCCCATCTTTTTGTTAAGCGCGGCGTTGTTAATTCTATAAAAATTGTTTCCAAGAGTCACCTCTTAACAATTACTTTAAATCAACCTCACGTTATCCTGGGGATCATATTTTACAAACAAATACAGATGAAAAGGACAAAGGAGAATGAACAACATTGGCAACATTCGAAGAATTAGGATTAAGTGACCTTGTCTTACGGGCGATTCTCAATATGGGTTTTGAAGAAGCGACTCCGATCCAAGAGCAGACTATCCCCACTGCAATGGAGGGGAGGGATCTGATTGGACAGGCCCAAACAGGAACAGGGAAAACAGCTGCTTACGGAATTCCCTTGGTGGAGAGAATTATGGAACAAGCAGAACAAATTCAAGGAATAGTACTGGCTCCCACTCGTGAATTAGCGGTCCAAGTGGCTGAGGAATTAAATAAAATTGGGCAGTTTAAACGGATTCACGCCTTGCCTATTTATGGTGGACAAGGGATCGATTGGCAGATCAGGGCCCTTAAAAAAAGGCCCCACATTATTGTGGCGACTCCGGGACGTTTAATGGATCATATGCGGAGGAAGACAATTCGCCTTAATGGAATCAAAATTGTTATTTTGGATGAAGCCGATGAGATGCTTAACATGGGCTTTTTGGAAGATATCGAGACTATACTTAAGGAAATTCCAGAGGAACGCCAGACCTTGCTCTTTTCTGCCACTATGCCCAGGCAGATTCAAAATATTGCTCAGCGTTTTATGAAAGAGCCGGAGCTGATTAGTATCAAGGCAACAGGAGTAACGGTATCCGATACTGAGCAACATTATGTGGAAGTATCGGAAAAACTGAAATTCGAGGTGTTATCTCGTCTCTTAGACATCCAATCACCGGAATTGGCCATTGTTTTTAGTCGAACCAAGCGGCGGGTGGATGAACTTTCCGAGGCGTTGAGTAA
>PKWS01000420.1:6449-6642 GCA_003132105.1 Desulfosporosinus sp. | reverse complement strand
AGCTTAGGGTCAAAGCCAAGGTCACAGTACGGGCCAATATTGATCGACTGGTAGGTGGCGCTGGTGAAGAAACAATTATTGCCCGCGTTGGGGAAGGAATTGTCACTAGTATTGGGTCTTCAGCATCTCATAAAGACGTCTTGGAAAGGCCAGAGTTTATTTCGCATACGGTCTTAGCCAAAGGGTTGGATGC
>PKWS01000420.1:0-6429 GCA_003132105.1 Desulfosporosinus sp. | reverse complement strand
CGGTCCAAGAGATGCGGGCAAAGGTCGTCGAAGCGGAAGCGGAAGTCCCAAGAGCGATGGCTCAGGCTTTGCGTGAAGGGAAACTGGGTGTTATGGACTATTATAACCTGCAAAACATCCTAGCGGACACTCAGATGAGAGGCAACATTGCCCAGACGGGTAAAACGGAATCAGGCAATGATAGCCTAACGAAGAAGTAGGTGGGATCATGTCGGTTTTCACGGTTGGGATTATCATTTGGGCTATTTACCAGTTGATTGTCTCAGTTATAAAAAAGAACGGCACACAACAAACCCCGGGAAGGCTCTCTGGCCCATTTAAACTGCCAGAAACATCCCGAGGAACATGGAGAGAACAGCTAAAACAAGCAATGGAAAATGGTCCTTACCAAGCGGAATCCTTGAAATCAACGAAACCTAAGGATTTTAAGCAAATCAAGGATTATCATCTTGAAACTGAAGGAACCCAAGAAATCGAAGGAACCCCGGGAACCACTGAATACGCCGGAATACTTGGGCAAGAGGCATATAAGAGTCTGGAAGAGACTCCCAGTGAGGAAATGGCCAGGAATTCCTCAGATTTAAGTGGCGTTCATCTTTCTCTGACGGAAAGAGAATTCGTCCAAGGGGTTATGTGGGCTGAAATTTTAGGAAAACCTAGAGCTATGCGTCCATTTAGAGGACCTCGAACTTAGAGGTGCTACTACTTAGGTTTGGAATGACCTCTTTTCATAGCGTATCATTACCAATAGCCCCCTCATGCGAACGAGGGGGCTATTGGTTTAAGTAATATTCATTATCGGACTCAAATGTTGCTATTGTCATAACTTCTAGAGATTCATGAGGTTTGATTAGTGAGTGACATATTAAATTCCGGCAGCTTTGCTCCCCAGGATAATTTTTCTAAAGAAGACTTGNNTGAGGATAATTATCCTTAACTTTTGCCACACTAAAGACTATCAAACAAAGTGAGGTGAGGGTATGAAAGTACGCATTAGACCCTGGGGGGTTCTGGCCATCGGACTGATTCTCAGCATTGCCCTATCTGGGATTGCCTATGGGGCGTTAGGCGATCGTCTACTAGGCAGGGGGAGCAAAGGACCCAAAGTCATCGAATTGCAAAAGAAATTGGCACAGTTGGGTTATGGCGTCGGAACGGCTGATGGAAAATTCGGATCGAAAACAGAGGCGGCGATAAGAAGTTTTCAAAAGGACCACGGACTAAGAGTGGATGGATTGGCCGGAACGCAAACCATCAAGGAATTACAGCGCTTAACCGGGCAAAGTACAAATTCGACAGGAAAGACTGTTGGTTATAAAAACATTGACACAAACCTTTTAGCTCGCTGCGTAAATGCAGAGGCACGTGGAGAACCCTACGTGGGGCAAGTCGCGGTGGCTGCCGTGATCCTCAATCGAATTGCAGATCCAGCATTTCCTAAAACTGTTGCTGATATCATCTATCAGCCTCAAGCCTTTTCAAGTGTGAATGATGGTCAAATTAATTTACCGCCTTCACCATCCGCCATACGCGCTGCTCAAGAGGCGGTAAGCGGTTCAGACCCTTCTGGGGGGGCTGTTTTCTTTTTTAATCCAGCCAAGACGAAAAATAAATATATTTGGTCACGACCAGAGATTAAACAAATCGGAAATCATATCTTTACGAAGTAGGGGGGACAGGCATGCATAGAAAATTTTGGATCGGAACTTTAGCGGCAGCTTTCTTGATCTCCCTGGGCTGGGGCTTTAATCAATATCGTCTGGCGGGAGATTATCGTCTCATCGCAGAAAATAATAACCATCGGGCTTTGACCGATTTTGCTAGTCATCTTGACCAGCTGGAGACAGATATGGCTAAAGGAGACGTAGCCAGCAATCCCACTCAAAAGATTCTCTACTTGAGTCAAGTCTCAAGTAAAAGTGATGCAGCGCTCAAGGATTTTGCCCAAATACCAGCTGATCAGGTGGGCCTTAGTTATGTGAGTGAGTTTTTGACCCAAGCTGGTGACTTTTCTAGGACATTGACACAACGAATCGCCGGTGGTGAAAAGGTTTCTGCAGAAGAGGAAAAGACATTAAGAGACATGCATGAGCGGCTCATGCCAGTAAATCAAAAAGTTCAAGATCTAATAGTTCGAATGGACACGGAAAATTTAGTTTGGACAGATCCTACTCCAACAATGAGGCAACGGCTGGGGTTTGGCGGCACTCAAATTGCAGAAGCAGCCGCGGATGGGTCTGAAGCCCCTTCAAAATCTGTAAGATCTGGTTTCGACCAGTTGGATGCGAGTCTTCAAAAACTTCCTCCACTTTCATATACCGGAGAATATGCCACACGCGATGTGCAAAATCCACAAGGGCTCCCTTCTGGTGAAGTAACACGTGATCAAGCACAAGCCTTAGCGCGAGATTTCTTGAACAAGGTGGGCTACCTGAATGTAACGCCGGAATTCGCTGGAGAGTCGCGGGGCGTGCTAGGGGGATATATGTGGAAGTATAAAGACGCTAATTTGGAAGTTAGCCGCCAGGGTGGGGTTGTAACACTCTACCGAGATCAGCGTTCGATCGAACCCAGGACAATGAGTATCGAAGAAGCCTCTAACAAAGCAAAGACGGCTTTACAGGCGTTAGGTTGGCAACTGGTGTTAACTTCAAGTGAGGACTTTGGGTCGTATGTTCAATTCGATGCCATTGCTGAAAAAGAGGGGGTAAGGATTTACCCTGATAAAGTGCGGTTAATGATCGCTTTGGATAATGGTCAGCTTGTAGGATTTGATGCAGTACCATATTACGCGTTCCATCATTCGCGAACCTTCCCAGCTAAAATAACGCTGGATCAGGCGGTGCGCAAGTTGCGCCCGAATTTCCAGGTCCTAGAGAGCCGCTTGGCAGTTATTGCTAAAAGCGGAAATCAAGAGGTCTATAGTTATGAATTTCGCGGCCGGTATCAGGGAGAGGAATATCTCTTATACCTGAATGCTTCAACTGGAGCCGAAGAGAAAATCCAACGGATTATCAAGAATCCACGCGGCGAATTTCTCCAATAACAATAGGAGCTTAAGAATAAGCGAGAGGAAATTTTTTTCCTCTCGCTCTTGCATATCTAGTAGGATAAATTAATCGAAGGTAATAAAGGAGTTTATCTAGGTTAGAGAGAAAGGCACATTAAGAAATCATGATTGGGGGGACCCAAGCTAGAGGAAGTTTCTTAGCTTAGAGAGCACGGCGAGAGGAATTGCGTCAATGAGCGCAAGGCGAATAGCAATGGAACACGATAGTCTCGGGTGGAGATTATCGCCAAGGCGTTGACCCACAACGAACACTTATCGCCGTAGGATGCTGCGAACGAGCTAAGACACTGACTCCCGAAAGGAGCAGGCAGTGCAAAGAAAAGTGACCCTCCAAATTAACGGTAAACAGAAGTATCCAGAAGGGCATGAAGACCATCAGGAATTGATTACCGTAGGAGCGTACTATGAACGAAACGGTGTTTTCTATGTGGTCTATAAAAATTGCGATAGTGAAAGTACAGGCCTTGAAGGTATCACAACTTTTCTAAGTGTCAAAGATGGGTTAGTTGGGTTAAATCGCAAGGGTGCGGTCGATAATAGGCAAGAATTTAAAAAAGGTGTACTCAATCAAAGTATCTACTCTACTTGTTTTGGGAAAATTTGGCTGAGCGTTTTGCCCTACTTGGTAGAATATGACTTGACAGTCAACGGGGGACGTATTAATCTAGAATATGATCTTTTTGTCGATGATAAGTTGGTCAGTTATAATGGGCTGGTGCTAAACATAAAGGAGGATTTCCCCCAATGAGTCTCTATGAGAATATAAAAGAACGAGTTACGAATCAATTGGAAGAAGCCGCACAAACTGCGAAAGCGGCCGGAGAGTTAAATTTTATAGAATTGCCGAGTTATGTTTTGGAAGAACCGAGGGAAAGGCAACACGGAGATTTGGCAACAAATTTAGCAATGGTGTTGGCCAAACAAGCGAAACGTTCCCCTCGGGATATAGCCACCACACTAATTAAACACCTGGACACGACAGAGACATGGATAGAATCCTCTGAAATTGCCGGGGCTGGTTTTATTAACTTCCGCTTAAATCCGCTATGGCTTACGGATGTCATTAACGAAGTAATTAAAGCCGGAGAACGCTATGGCCAAGTGGATATCGGAAAGGGTCAAAAGATTCAGGTCGAATTCGTGAGCGCAAACCCCACTGGGCTACTACACATGGGCAATGCCCGTGGTGCGGCACTCGGTGACAGCCTCGCTTCGTTACTCACTATGGCAGGGTATGAAGTATCCCGCGAATTTTATATTAATGATACAGGAAATCAAATTCATAATTTTGCCTTGTCGTTGGAATCAAGGTATCTACAGCTACTAGGTCAGGATGCCCCTTTTCCAGAAGGGGGCTATCATGGCGAAGATTTGATTGATACAGTAAAAGGGCTCATTACCAAAGTCGGAGACAAGTACCTTTCAGTGGAACCGGGACTTCGACGCGAGTTTCTGGTGCGGTATGCTTTAGAAGAAAAAATGCAGGACATCAGGGAAACCCTTCAGGACTTTGGAGTCGAATATGATGTTTGGTTTAACGAACAATCCCTGCATGATTCGGGCGCCGTACGGTCAACCCTAGAAGAACTCCAGAAAAAAGGGTACATTTACGAAAAGGAAGGCGCGCTTTGGCTTAAATCCACTTTATTTGGAGATGAAAAAGACGAAGTGGTGATTAGAAGCAATGGAACGCCGACCTATTTTGCTGCAGATATTGCCTACCATCGCAACAAATTTGAACGTGGCTTTACTCGAGTTATCAATATTTGGGGTGCCGATCATCATGGACATGTGGCCCGGTTAAAAGGAGCAATGTCTGCCTTTGGGTATGACAAAGATAATCTNNGAAGTTGGCAAAGATGCAGCGCGCTTCTTCTTTAGTTTGCGTGATCCTGACTCTGCCGTAGACTTTGATCTCGATTTGGCGAAAGCGCAGTCCTCAGATAACCCTGTCTACTATGTGCAATATGCGCATGCTCGAATGTGCAGTATTTTACGGCAAGCAGAGGAACTTGGAGATGCTGGAAAAAAACCTCCGAGTGATGAGGAATTAAAACTCCTGAACAGCACAGAAGAACGGGATCTGCTCAAGAAGATGGCTGACTTGCCAAGCGAAGTTAGCATCGCTGCACGTCTCATGGAACCCCATCGGTTAGCCCGCTATGTACTCGACTTGGCCGGTCTCTTCCATACATTCTATAACAGCCAGCGCGTGCTCGTTGACGATGAGGGCCTGCGCAGGGCTCGTTTGAGCTTAGTGGGGGCCGTGAAACAAATTATTAGCAATGTGTTGGGAATTCTAGGTGTATCAGCTCCGGAAAGAATGTAGAATGGAAAATATTTTCTTGTTTAAATAAACGAAAAGCAGGAAATATTTAGGGGTGGGCCGAATATATTGATATTCAAAACGACGAAGGGCGGTGGAGTTGTGACCCACTCATTAACTAGAAAAGACAAGCCAACAGAAGCAGATATCGCTTATGAGGTACTGAAAGCTCATGGTAACCCCATGCATTATCATAGCTTAATAGAAGAAGTACTAAAGCGTTTAGGTATTTCTCAAGAGGCCATTCGGATTGCGGCGGCGCTCACCCAGATCAATCTAGACACTCGATTTACGTTTCTCGGGCGGGGTGAATGGGGTCTGAAGGTATGGGAGACCGCGAAAATTCCAAAGCGGCTAGCACCTATCTCCTTGATGAACAAAGCATCATCTGATGAGGAAGATAAGTCAGATCCAGAAGAATTAGATGAAGATGCCTCGGATGAAGATGCCGTAGAAAAAGACGAAGTTTTTGATGAGATGGATGAGGGTCGGCACGGAGGAAGATGGTAGTCATTAGTCATTGAAAAAAAGGAAGCTTACTCGGATGATAATGTTCGACACATTTCTAAAGGATGCTCTTTATCTTGACATCCTTTACAAGTTTAAGCTAAAATAGAACAATAAAGAAAACTTTGTGGTTGAATTTTGCCACCCGAAACTTTTACTTTCTGACTTGGTAAAAATAAAGCTAGTGCGGCTCTCGGACTAGCTTTATTTATGTTTTTTATGTGTTTAGTTACAGGAAATAGTCATCAAGAAATATCTTTACTGCTTAAGAAATAGAGAAACTCGGTCCATTTAAAGGTCTGAAAGGAAATGGTAAAGCGCATGACAAAATTTATTTTCGTAACGGGCGGCGTTGTGTCTTCCCTTGGGAAAGGAATCACGGCAGCATCTTTGGGTTGCCTTCTCAAAAATAGGGGTCTAAAAGTGGCAATACAAAAATTTGATCCCTATATTAATATTGACCCCGGAACTATGAGCCCGTATCAACACGGTGAAGTGTTTGTTACAGATGACGGGGCAGAGACAG
>PKWS01000302.1 GCA_003132105.1 Desulfosporosinus sp. | reverse complement strand
ATCCTGAGTTCACACCCTTTATTGCAGCGATTGATTCTGAGCGTTTGAGAAACGCTTTAAAGTCCGAGAGAAGAACCAGTCAGTATGAAGCGGGTAACGTTGCTTTTAACTTTGACATTACACCTTATTATTATCAGCAGGAAATTCTGGATAAATTGAAAGCGGAAAGAGAAGTCCATAACTCGTTTAAAAACCTGGTCGTTGCTGCAACGGGTACTGGTAAGACGGTCATTGCGGCGTTTGACTACCGAAACTTTTGTAGGGCCAACCCTGGCAAACCGAATAAACTTCTCTATGTCGCCCATCGGAAGGAAATATTAAGCCAGAGTCGAGCTTGCTTCCGAGGAATACTCAAAGATCTAAACTTTGGCTCTATGATGGTCGGTGGCCTCAAACCCGACAGCTTTGACCATTTGTTTGTATCAATTCAATCCTTTAACTCTAAAGAACTTACAGAGATCACCGCACCTGATTTCTATGATTATATAGTGATTGACGAATTCCATCATGCAGCGGCACCATCCTATCAAGAACTCTTAGAATACTATAGACCTAAGATCTTACTGGGACTGACGGCAACACCGGAGAGAGCAGATGGACGAAGTATCTATTCGTATTTTGAAGGCAGGATTGCTGTCGAAATCAGGTTATGGGAAGCGNNAGTCCCTTTCATTATTTTGGAGTGACGGATAATGTTGATCTAAGCCAAGTGCGTTGGGTTGCTGGAAAATATGATGAGCGGGAAATCGAAAACCTCTTTGTTTTTGAGCGAGCGGTCGCGGTTAAACGCGTAGGGAATGTCATTAAGGCGATTGAGAGGTATTGCCTAGAACGTTCGGACATCATCGGAATCGGATTTTGTCTTACCAAAAAGCATGCTGAATTCATGTCCAATATTTTCAACAAATCAGGGATCCCCTCGGAATTTCTCATAGCGGAATCGAAGGACGACGTTAGGGATAGCGTGAAACGCCGCCTGGTTACCAAGGAAATCAAGTTTGTTTTTGTGGTGGATATTTATAATGAAGGGATCGATATACCAGAGGTGAATACGGTTCTTTTCCTTCGCCCTACGGAAAGCTTGACGGTCTTTTTNNTGACGGTCTTGGATTTTGTGGGACAAGCTCACAAGAAGTATTCGTTTGAAGATCGGTTCAAAGCGTTGTTATCTAGGACACGGAAAACGGTGGAGCATGAAATCAAGAATGGCTTTGCCAATGTACCTAGAGGATGCTCTATCCAATTAGAAAAGCAAGCCCAGGACTATATTTTAGAGAACATCCGAAATGCGGTTAATAATAAACGAAACCTTATCGGCAAGCTCCATGATTTCATGGAAATCAAACGAGAGCTTAATGTAAGGGAGTTCTTTGAGGGTTACCATGTAACACCGCAAGATGTCTATAGCAAGAAAGTTACAGTGGTGGGATTGGCGGCTCAGGCCGGTTTACTCAAGGAATATAGGGCGGATCAAGAGAGGGAACGCTTGCTGGCCTCTGCGCTGGGGAGGTTGTCTTTTGTAAATTCCAGGCGATGGATTCGTTTTATGCAGGCGATCTTACCNNGTGTGGGGAAAGGGTTTGGATGATCTGGGAAAACGATTTGCTTCCATTGAAGAAGCGATTTATTGGGCGATTGACGATCCCTTACTTTATGGCGAACTCATGGACTTGCTGGAATACCAGTATGTGAGAATAGATTTTGTGGATAAGCCACTCGATGAATTCAGGAAGGAAGGTCCGCTGGATTTATACTGCTCGTATACTTTGGACCAGATTTTAGTGGCTCTAGGGAAACATACTGAGAAAAAGAAGAGCTCTTTCCGGGAAGGAGTTCTCTACCTAGGGGAGAAGAATTTGGATGTGTTTTTCGTGACCTTGAACAAGTCAGAAAAGAATTATTCCCCTTCGACCATGTATCAGGATTATTCGATTAATGAGGAGCTATTTCATTGGCAGTCTCAGAGTCGAACAACGGAGGAATCGATAACTGGGCAGAGGTATATCAACAAATCAGTCAATGGTGGGGATGTGTTGTTTTTTGTCAGGGAGTACAAAGAAGAGACGAAATTTACATCACCCTATACCTGTATTGGTTTTGCAGATTTTCAAAGTCACTATGGCTCGGCACCAATCAGTATTGTTTGGAAGANNTTTGCCGGGGTTTGTAATGAAGAAGACGGTAAAGGTTTGATTTTTTGAATTTTTCTTATACAGAATTAAGGGTTTTCGTTATTCTCCCCACTTTCATGAGAAGCTTCTATCTTGTCCTGAAAAGTGGAGTGACTTAGTTATGAAATTTATTGGTGGAATATTTTGGTTTTTCTATTGTAACTATCCCCAATAAGGATTAGAATGCTAGTAGAACAAACGTTCTCAAAATGGGGGGATAAGGTGCAATCATTTGATGGACCATGGACCCTACTGAATTTAGACGTATTGGAGAAATATCTAATTATGCAAGCTATGAAGAACCAAAACTTTAACCTACGTTATATTGTGCATTCGCAGTGAGCGGAGATGTCGATGTCCCAGTATTGGTTGAAGGAGAATGAAATTTATGAGTGAAGATAAAAAATCATCAAAAATAAGAAACAGTACTGCAGAATTTTTGATGTTTACAGCAGATTCAGGTTCCGATTCAATTGAAGTTATGGTTGCAGATGAAAATGTATGGCTAACGCAGGATATGATTTCAACACTCTATGATAAGGGGCGTTCTACTGTTACTGAACATCTAATAAATATTTTCGCTGATGGTGAGTTAGAAGAAAATTCAGTGTGTCGGAAATCCCGACGAACTGGTACTGATAGAAAAGAATATAATACAAAATTTTATAATTTAGAAGCTGTTATTGCTGTTGGATTTAGAACTAATTCGGAAAGAGCTATTGTGTTTAGAAGTTGGGCAAGTTCTGTTTTGAAAGAGTTTTCTATCCGAGGGTACGTTTTAGATAAAGAAAGGTTAAAAAATGGAACTTTTCTAAATGAAGAATTCTTTGACCACTTGCTTGAAGAGATAAGAGAAATCAGAGCTAGTGAAAGAAAATTTTATCAGAAAATTACCGACATTTATGCTACTGCAATGGATTATTCCGTGGAAGCGATAACAACAATATCATTTTTTAAAACTGTTCAAAACAAGCTACACTTTGCCATTCATGGAAAAACCGCAGCAGAATTAATCGTTGATAGAGCAAAGGCTGAAAAAGAACATATGGGGCTTACTACATGGAAAAATGCACCGCAGGGGAAAATCATTAAAAGTGATGTATCTATTGCTAAAAACTACCTTATATTAGATGAAATTGATGGTCTCAATCGAATTGTCTCAATGTATTTGGACTAATGCTGAAAACCAAGCCAAGGAGCGTGTCATATGTCAGTACAAGTTAATACCCAGCCTCAAAATAACCAAACTAATAATTCGTCGTCTGTTTCTTATTTTGACGGCGGGGTACTTGGTTACGTGGGGATTACTATTCTAACAGCTCTAATAATCTTATGTACCTTTGGAATAGCGTTGCCATGGGCAGTCTGTCTGAAACAGGATTGGATAACCCAACACACTGTCATTGGAGGGCGGAGGCTTGAATTCAATGGAACGGGGTTTGGTCTATTTGGGACATGGATTAAAATTTTCCTGCTGACTATTATAACACTTGGGATCTATGGCCTTTGGGCGTATATTGTCGTGCAAAAATGGATTGTAAGCCATACGGAGTTTTCCTCTTAGGTACAAGAATGCTCGTAATCAACTATTTTAAGAACTCAATTTCTTGCCGCTTTAGAACCGGAACAAAATTATACTCGGAGGGACGTCTTCAAGAGGAAGCGAGAAATTTACAATAAGAGAAGAGAGATGTTCAGGTGTTTCTATCAAGATTATTTAAAAGATTTGTTGATAGTAAGAAAGTACTCCAGACCCAACTGACATCGCCGACCGTTGCGTTGTATAAGCGTAGTCGATATGAAGAAGAACGTAATCGAAAGGCCTTAAGAAAGGGAGAACTTGGCGAATATAAGATAGATATACAATTAGGCCAATTGCCAAAGGACTATAGATACATAAGTGACCTTATGTTACATAACCCGAAGGCGCATTCTGGATACTCACAAATCGATCACGTTGTCATTAGTCCCTATGGAGTTTATGTTATTGAGACTAAGAACCATGCCGGCGATATCTCTGGATCAAAGAAAGACAAAATGTGGCTTCGCAATGGTAGATATGAATTTTACAATCCTTTTAGGCAGAATTACGGCCATATACAGGCAGTTAAGGAACTTTTAAAGGGCTTTGATACTGGGCCTTACTATTCCATTATTACTTTTACACTCCGTGCTATTATCAGCGATATAGATGATGAATTAAAAAACGTGAGAACGTCTCCTGAACTTGTAATTTATGATACGGCGTTGTTAGATACAATTAATAGACGTCTAGCTATTTCTGTAAGAGGGGGACTTTCACCACTCAGTAAATTGGAGGTNNAGACAAACTGCCGGTCAAGGTAATCTCACAAGTAACGGTGGAGAATGTACAGATTGTGGTAGACATGTTTCACAAAAGGTACAAGAATTTTGTTTATCAAACAGAAATAGATTTGGTGGAAAAGTATATTGCTATGAACATCAGACTGGACTTTGACAGGTAAAGGATAGTAAAGAATTCGCTACGGTGCCAAAATGGTAGCCAAAAAGTTGTCGAACATACGGTGCGTAGTTTGATAGTTTGAAATGATGGATTAGTCAAGAAAATTTATCAAGTTAAAGGTAGTCAGGCTATGAATAATCAATGGTGATATAAGAAAGGGTAGGCTTTGGAAAATGTATAAAAGCAAGCTCAGCGTTTGCTTTTACTAGTCAACTTAGTTTTTCGTAATCAACTGTTTCGGAAACAGTGAAAAATGAGGGCGGAATTT
>PKWS01000169.1:7714-7868 GCA_003132105.1 Desulfosporosinus sp. | reverse complement strand
TGATCACAGAGCAAATAGGTCAAACCATGTTTGGAATGGGGATCAATATATCTAGTAACCCACTCTGGTGCCTGGGGAGGACACTCTTTTTGATAGAAAGAGTCTCCGTCGATTCCACCGGGAAATCGAACCATAACAAAAGGACTCTGTTTCA
>PKWS01000169.1:7283-7687 GCA_003132105.1 Desulfosporosinus sp. | reverse complement strand
GTTTTACCCTCAACAACAATGGAGATCGTTTGATCGATCGATTTAGACAAGTTGGGCATGACGCAATTTCCCTTCATCCGTCCATTCCAAAAACCGTGTTTTAAGAAGCATTGTGGGCTCAATCCACCGAATGGTTTCCCCACGGCCAGGGTTGGGCCCGATTCCTTTGGTAAATGGACTTGATGACCTTTCTCTTATCGATAAAGCATCCTTACTTTTAAGGATACGGGTTACCCCATTTGAAACAGTTCCTACGTAAACCAATTCTGCATTAACCATCATTCCTAAACAAACGGCTTGTAGGGCATTTCCTTTGAATTTAATCCCCCCTACTAAAAAGGACTGTTCTTGAGTCTTTTTAATCTTTAGCCAAGAAAAATCTTTCCCTCCACGATACAAACTAG
>PKWS01000169.1:1315-7193 GCA_003132105.1 Desulfosporosinus sp. | reverse complement strand
AAATGAGGCAAACCTTCTCGCAGGACAACAACCTCTCCATCAATCATACTTTCAGGTGGTAACCAGTTAAAACTGTGATCCAACTCCGCAAAGCGCGCCGTGAACACCTTCTGACCCTTTGTCTGAAAGGCTATTCCCCGTGCTGATTTGTAAGTAATCCAGCGCATTCCGTCCCATTTCACCTGATATAAATAATCTCCCACCGGTATGGAATCAACACGTATTGGTTCCATGACTTTGATGGGAAATTGCACTTCAACCACCCCTATGCTCCTTTCGCACGTTTGGTTGTCCGTTTTCGAGGGGTCAAGGTAGATTTCGGCTTATCTTTCGTCGGTTGTTCTGGATCAGTTCCTTTTACCCCAGTCTTTGCATCACCCAGCTCTAATTTTCCCTTTTCCTTTTCTGTCAGCGCAATACTTGCCCGCAAAGCGTCCATTAAATCAACCACTTTCCCGCCCTTCGCAGGGGCCTCCACTTTAAAGTTTTTACCGGCTACTCTACTTTCTATTAATTGCGCCATTTGTTCATGTAACTCATCGTGGTATTTATCAGGTTCAAACGGACGGGCTAAATTATCAATTAATTGACGAGCCATCGTCAATTCTGCTTCCGTCGGAACTACACGCTCCTCAACCTCATCCATATGGCGGATTTCCTTCGGATAATACATCGTTTCCATCACTAGACCTTGTTCAAAAACACGTAGACAGGCCAAATGTTGTTTTGAGCGCATAGTGACACGGGCCAAGGCGACCTTACCACTCTCCTCCATCGCCTGACAAAGTAACCGATAAGCCTTCTGGGCAGTTTCTTCAGGGGATAGATAATACGACTTTTGATAATATATCGGATCGATTTCTTTTAAATCAATAAAATCCAGAATATCGATCGATCGGCTCATGGGTTGTTCCAAAGACGCAAGGTCTTCTTCCTCTAAAACAACGTACCGATCCTTTTCATATTCATATCCCTTCACTAAATCTGCAGTTTCAACTTCCAGATCGCAAGAGGGACATTTCTTGACCGAACGGATCCGGTGGTTGCAGGCTTTATGGAGATAATTAAATTGAAATTCTTGCGATTCTGTGGCAGCATGCATTTTTACCGGAACATTAACCAAACCAAAACTGATGGATCCCTTCCAAAGTGTATGCATTTGACATTCCTCCTCATCTTAGTGTGAACATCAAATGATTTATTAATGCAATCATGACCTTAAAGAATTGCACCATAAAAAACTCCGTTTTTTTGAAACAGAGTTTTTTACTAGAGATTACATAAACTTCGGATTCCTATCACATCAAACCAGACGTTTCAAACCAAAAACTACAATACTAGCAAGTACAGCATAATCCTCCGTCGGCAGGATGTCAGCGGCGGACGCATCAAAGAGAATATTCCCCGACGCTGGGAATTCATCATCCGCTCTCCAAAGAATCAAGGACACAGGGATACGTGGAAAAACCCTAAGGGTGACTCCTACATCCCCAAGTCCATTGGAATGTCCCCCCAAGCGGGTCGCTATTTCAAGAAGTCTATCCGGAATAGAACCGAAAATTCTTACCATAGGCTCAATGGCCCGTCCGCTAAAGGGTTTAATATAAATGGCTCCACCCGGTAATTCTTTGAAAGAAATAAGCTTCCCAGTGTCTGAGATTTCTGCGGGCTTTGTTAAATAATGAAGAATCAATATTTGAGTAGCAAGCGGTAATTTTCCCTCTGAAATCGGTACACTCTCAAAGTTTCCGCTGGGATATTCAACCTTGTAATGCCCTCCTAAAAATTCAATGGTTAGAGTATTTCCGTCGCTAGGATAACCTGAACAACGCGCCATATCCTCTAAGGAGCAAGCACGAAACTTTTTGAGTGCTACCTCATGAGCGGAAGATAAATCTGCCATCCTTTCTCCTCCTTACTGTTATTCTCGCCACAGGCTTCTATCATGCAAATTTAACCTAATGCACGATACGTCTGTTGTAAGAGCAGAGCATCTTCTTCTAAGTTCGGACTCTCGCATATGGCCAACCCTTCCACACCAAATGTCAGACAGGCTTTCATTAATTCTTCGTAACGCAAGTCGGATTCCTTTAAGACAAGGTGTCGCTTCTCGCCCTTTAATCCATATTCAATGCCGGAAATATGAAAGTGTACATTTCTTACCCAGCGATCTCCTAACCCCTCGGCAAGTTCATTAAGTATCTGACAAAACTCGTCATAAGAATTGTACCTTCCATTGGTCCGTGCATGAAGATGACTAAAGTCGATACAGGGCAATACCCCTGAAACCTCTTGGGCAATCCGAATAGTTTCCGCCAAATCACCAAACTGGGACCCTTTTCCCGTCGTTTCTGGGCGAAGAACTACATCATTTCCCTCCGCATCGAGAGTTTCCCGCACAATGGTGAGTTCACGAACTACCCGCGCGAGAACCACCTCCGACGAATCATCATGATTGAAAGCCGGATGAAAAATAGCGCTCCGCACACCAAGGATTTGCGAGATGCGTGCGGCATGAATAATACGATCTCGGCTCGCCGTAATTTTCTCTGGCTCACGAGAGTTGAGATTAATATAGTAAGGGGCATGGCAACTCAAAGCAACATTTTCCTCTATTGCTGCGGCGCCAACTTTTCTTGCTTTCTCTTCACCCATACGCACCCCTTGGACAAATTCTATTTCTAAGGCATCGAGATTCAACTCCCGAATACGTCGTACTCCACCTTCACTGGATCGATCCGTTGAGGAAAGTGGGACTCCGGCGGTTCCAAATAATAATGGCAAAATGTTCACCTCATCGTTGTTTTTCTTCACATTATAACCTTTTTCCCTAAAAAAGCCAATCTACGATAAGAGGCTATTCATTCCTATTTTTCCAAGAAGTTATGAGTTTTTTCTACATATCATTTCATAGATAAAGTTATACTAAAAGTACTTTCATCAATAGTGTTGTTGAAAGAAACTGTTTCAAATTTGAAAGGGGGATTTCTCATGTCAGGACGACGTAACAGCATCATGTCTTATCAGTTAAAACAACAAATCGCTCAAGAATTAGGTTTTGCTGGGACCCTTCAACAAGATGGATTTGGAGGNNCAACAGTATGTCTTAACCTTAATTAGAAAAAGCGAAGGTGTTATCTATTTAGATAATTCCTTCGCTT
Source organism: Desulfosporosinus sp. (assembly GCA_003132105.1). GTDB lineage: Bacteria > Bacillota > Desulfitobacteriia > Desulfitobacteriales > Desulfitobacteriaceae > Desulfosporosinus. The sequence continues at coordinate 4,032 of PKWS01000169.1, read as the reverse complement.
TTTCATATTTATTGAAAGATTTCAGGCAAGATTTAAATTTCCCTTACATCTATAACTGCTTATCCAACGTACGAAACTGTAACGCCTCAGCCAAATGCTTCGGAAAGATATCTGAAGATTCTTCTAGATCCGCAATCGTACGTGCAACCCTTAAAATACGGTCATGCGCCCGAGCACTGAGGTTTTGGCTGTCAAAAATCTGATGTAAAAGTGACTCTCCGCTTGGAGTTAGCTCACCGTGTTCTTTGGTTTCCTTAGCGGTCATTGCGGCATTTGTTTTCGCGGGACCTAGACGCATCCATTGTCTCCTACGAGCAGCCATAACTCGTTCCCTGACCGCGCTAGAAGATTCCGTCCCATCGTTATTCTTTAGCTCGTTGTAATTCAGCCTTGGCACCTCAACATGCATGTCGAATCGATCCAAGAGTGGCCCGGAGATCCTGCCACGATAATTTTGGATCTGTAACGGTGAACATGAACACACCCGACCTTGGTCCCCATAATATCCACAAGGACAAGGATTCATACTGGCTATGACACTTACATGTGCAGGATAGGTTATACTCCCCGACTGACGGGTAATCGTCAACTCTCGATCCTCCAAAGGTTGCCGTAAAGATTCCAAAACCTCACGTGCAAACTCTGGAAGCTCATCTAGAAACAGAACACCATAATTGGCAAAGCTTAATTCACCCGGGCGAAGATCCCTTCCCCCACCAATCATTCCAGCTCGTGTTACGGAATGATGAGGATTACGAAAGGGACGATGTTGAACTAATGATCCATTGCAATTAAGCAACCCAAAAACACTGTAAAGCTGAGTCACTTCGATACTTTCTTCGTCGCTTAATAAAGGAAGTATCCCTGAATATGCCTTTGCTAGTAGCGTCTTACCTGAGCCTGGGGGGCCAACTAAGACAACGTTATGCCCTCCTGCTGCCGCAATCTCCAAGGCCCTTTTAGCATGCTGTTGCCCATGGACATCCGCGAAGTCAACTCTGAGTCTGCTGGATGAGTCTAGTGGAGAAATCCGAGCTACAACATCATCTTCGAAGTCGTTCTTTTTGTCTATGACCTTCACTATTTGATCCAGATTAAATGTAGCATGCGTTGCTAATCCTGTCACAAGACGAGCTTCCGCTAAATTATCTGGAGGGACAATCAACTTTAAAGGTTCAGCCACTGGCCCGCCTTCTATCCCTGCTCTTGAATTCTCTCTATCCAAAGTTACCGCCATTGTGAGTACTCCAGGAACTGGACGAAGGGTTCCCTCTAAAGAAAGTTCACCTGAAAAAACATATTGATCAAGTTCGGGTGAATTGCATTGTCCAGTTGCTGCGAGTATCCCTATGGCGATCGGCAAATCAAGACCAGAACCCTCTTTGCGCAAATCCGCAGGAGCTAAGTTAACGGTTACTCGCTGTAAGGGGAACTGATAACCAGAGTTTCGTATAGCTGAGCGAACTCGGTCACGCGCCTCTCTAACAGCCGTTGTCGGTAACCCGACTATATCAAAACTCGGCAGACCGTTCGCCACGTCAACCTCCACACGAATTAGGTGTGCTTCTAATCCAAGGACTGTCATTCCATAAACCGCAGCGAACATTCNNATACACATTTTGTATAGCATTAAGCAATTCAATCCCCTCACCCATAGGCTTTTGAAAAGCCTTCCTGCCGGAGATCATGCCCATGCCACCTGCTCTTTTATTTATGACCGCCGTCTTGACAGCTTGTTGCAAGTCATTTCCCCCTGAAGGACCTCCTGAATTAATCAAGCCCGCTCTCCCCATATAGCAATTAGCCACTTGATAGCGAGTTAAATCAATCGGATGTTCAGATGACAGTTTTTCATAAACAAGCGGACTGGTTTTACCAAAGTTTAAGGCAACATATCCTCCGTTATTAGTCGCCTGTTTTTGTTTAATAATATCCGCTTCAATAGTCACTCCTAAATGATTGGCCTGCCCAGTCAAATCAGCAGCTGCGTCGTAGTTAACTTTATCCTTCTTAAAACCATCATTGCGCAAGTAACACCAGAGTACTGTAAACATGCCTAATTCGTGGGCACGTTTAAAAGCAGCGCTAACCTCTTCAATTTGTCGACGTGACTCCTGAGAGCCATAATATATCGTAGCACCAATCCCCACAGCTCCCATTTGAAAGCCCTGTTCTACGGAGGCAAAAGCCCTTTGATCAAAGGAATTCGGATAAGTGAGTAGTTCATTATGATTGATTTTTAAAATGAAGGGAATTTTGTGAGCATATCTGCGGGAGACCGCTCCTAATACACCTAAAGTTGACGTGACTGCATTGCAACCACCTTCAATTGCCAGTTTAACAATATTCTCTGGATCAAAATAAATAGGATTCGGCGCGAAGGAAGCTGCCGCAGAGTGTTCCACGCCTTGGTCTACCGGTAATAAGGATAGGTAACCACTACCCGCTAAACGGCCATGGTTAAAAAGCGTCGCCAAATTCCTCAAGACACTATTAGGTCGATCTGACATCTCCATGACCCGGTCGATATAATCTGAACCTGGTAAATGAATAAGCTCCTTGGGAATCGTGGTACATTTGTGTTCTAATAAATCTTTGGCTTCATCCCCTAAGATCGAGATCGTAGTATTCTTCATTACTTTCATCCTTTCATTCGTCATTTTCCAGCCTAATAGTTTTCGTTTCCCTGACCTTTCTAGTACTAGTCAGAAAGTATA